>JAJDXD010000136.1:22500-29041 GCA_022823405.1 Gammaproteobacteria bacterium | reverse complement strand
TATGGGAGTGGGTGGAGGATTGTTGGCGCAGCAGTCACCACGGCGCACCTAAAGATGGTAGTGCATGGACATGGGATGAACATTGCTACCGACGGGTATTGCGTGGCGGCTCGTGGTTCGACGTACCGTGGGCCCTTCGCTCCTCACGTCGCGACTTTCTTGACAGAGAATTTCGATTCAGCACCATCGGGTTCCGTGTCGCTAGTACGCTTACCCCTTTATTCTAAATTGGAGTCCGATAGGTGAAGCCATTTGGCCAACGTTTTACTGACTGATCGAAGTCATCTCACATTATGGTAGACGTATTCGATTTGCAGAAACGAAGAGAGGTTATGGCTTCAATTTCTGCGAAGGACACCAAACCAGAATTGTTGTTGCGAAAGGCTTTGCACCGCAAAGGTTTCCGATACAGACTTCACGAAAAAAGATTACCTGGAAAACCTGATTTAGTTTTTCGTGGACTTAACGCTGTCATTTTCGTCAACGGCTGTTTTTGGCACGGACATGATTGCAAATTGTTCAGAGTGCCAGCTACAAATCGAGAATTTTGGGAAACAAAGATCAATAATAATCGGCTCCGGGATGCCAGGAATAGGGACCTTTTGTTGGAGTTAGACTGGCGGGTTCTAATTGTTTGGGAGTGTAGTACAAGGGGTAAAGGCAGACTGGAATTTGAGGAGTTGATAATCAACGTCAAAAACTGGTTGAAGAGTGACGAAAAATATTTGGAAATACGTGGTCTAATCGACTCAGATGCGGAGTGATGCGAGTTGTCTGTCCTGATTATCGAATCTAACCAAGTGTCGCGTTAAGCTCATTCATGGTAAACTCTATCTATGAAATCAATCCATTGAAGATATTCACTCTGACTGGTAAGTAAAGTGCAACGGCGATCTTTTCTCAAATTAGGCGCAGCTGCTGGTGCGATCTATGCGTCGTCTGGGCGCACACCAACACTTGCCTCAACCGTTGAGCCACGAATTCAGCGTTACGTACCACTTGGATCAACCGGTCTCACGGTTTCAGATATCTCCTTTGGCGGTAGCCGGTTATCTGACTCATCACTTGTAAGCTACGCTTACGATCGCGGTGTAACCTACTTTGATACTGCAGAAAGCTACCGCGGCGGGGCTTCGGAAAGCGCTGTTGGAACGGCCCTTTCTGGAGTGCGAGACAAGGTCATCATCGCATCTAAAACCAGAGCCAGAGCTGGGCAGGATCAAAGGCAGATCATGTCTGCGTTGGAAAACAGCCTGCGGCGCCTTCGAACAGATTATGTTGACCTTTATTACATTCATGCAGTTAACAGTCTTGATCGTCTTGAGAACCCCGAATGGGGTGAATTTACCGAACGGGCGATTGAACAGGGAAAGATCAGGTTTCGCGGCATGTCCGGGCACGGTTCAAAGTTGGTTCAATGTCTGGACTATGCGCTGGATCAAGACATGGTCGACGTTGTGTTGGTTGCATTTAATTTCGCACAGGACCCGAATTTTGTTGAACAGCTTAAACACAAGTTTCACTACGTTTCGTTGCAGCCTGGTTTGGTTGAGGTGCTGGACAAGGCGCACAGTAAAGGTGTCGGAGTAGCAGCGATGAAAACACTGATGGGTGCGCGGTTGAACGACATGCGAAAGTATGAATCGCAGGGTGCTACATTCGCACAGGCAGCACTGAAATGGGTGCTGAATAGCGGTCGCGTTGATGTCGCTTTAATTTCAATGACTGATGAATACGACATTGATGAATATCTTGGTGCCTCTGGTGCTTTTCCGGTTGCAGAATTGGATACAGACCTGTTAACTCGTTATGTCGCCATGCATGGCTCGAATTATTGCCAGCAGGGCTGTGGTGTGTGTGCAGATTCCTGTGCCTATGGGGTACCAATTTCAGACGTGCTTAGAACGCGTATGTATGCAGTCGACTATCAAGATGTGCAGCTCGCAATGGATAGTTATGTGAATCTGGAAGGCGGAGCGACTGCGTGTCTGAACTGCCTAGAACAAACCTGTCTGGGAGCCTGTCCCAACCATATTCCGATCGCATCGTTTACAAGGGATGCTGCGCAGCGATTCAGCCTGGCGTGAGACGTTTCTTTGCACACTTCCTGTTTGTACTAGCAGCCTGGACACTCACCATCAAGTGGATTCTGCCTGTTGTCTGGGCGCTCAATGAGAATGTTGTAATCAGTACTTATATCTGGTGGGATTTTTGGTGGGTGATACACATTGCGCTTGGCGTGACGCTTATCTATGGATTTCGATTTTTATTCAGTTTTGTGATGATAGTTTCAGTGCTTGAAATTGGCATCGTTGCTACTAAGTTTGTTCTGTTTCTTTCTGAACCGGAATGGACTATATGGACGATGAACTGGTTCGTGAATAAGGTCTTTGTTCTCGTCATATTCATCATGCTTCTTTTGCACGCCCTGTTCAATCGACACTCATACCAGCACTAAATAGATTCAGACCTGACGATTCTCTAAACCTTCGGCCTTGGTGCATAACACTCTGGGACGGTTTTCGGACCACCAATCAATACTCGGAAAATTCTTGGACAAAGTGTTGGCTTTAAATTAAATTATCGCTTTGGAAATTCGCCTTTTGTATACAACCTCCTGGAGGACTATTAATGAATGCCAGCAACGATAAATCCGGCGCATCGTCGCATGTGCAACCGTTTTCTCCTGAGGAGTATGGTGAGCGTCTATCGCGTGTTCGTGCCCTTATGGCCAAACGCGGACTGGATGGCATGCTCATCTCCAGCCCGGATAACATCTGTTATCTTACCGGCCTCAGTTATCACGGTTATTTCGCTTATCAACTGCTTGTAGTCCCACAGTCCGGTCAACCCTGCCTGATCACAAGAGAGATGGAAGGACCGACCATTCGTGATGAGGTGCCGAATGTACGCCACTGTCCATATTCAGACAGTGCTGGTTCGGGTGGCGATGTATCTGCACAGTATGTTGAACCCGTTAACGCTACCGTACAGACAATTTCAGAGCAAGGCCTCTCACGGATTGGTTTTGAGGCGAACAGTTCCTATTTTCCATACGGTATTGCACAGCGCGTTCAGGACAAATTATCCAATTCAGAATTTGTCGATGCTTCCGATATAGTGGGTGAATGCCGATTGGTTAAATCACCGCAGGAGATCGAGTACGTCAGACGGGCTGCAAAAATTACTGATGCAATGATGATGTCTGGTATCGCGACTGCTGGACCAGGTGTGCTTCAGCGAGATGTGATGGCTGCAATTTACCAGGCAATGTTGCATCACGGTGGTACCTATCCGGCATTTGTACCGCTCCTTCGTACCACTGACAACATAGACCATGAGCATTCAACCTGGGAAGATAAGCCTTTGAAATACGCCGATATGGTGTTTCTGGAATTGAGCGGATGTGTCGCAAGATATCATGCACCTGCTGGCAGGTTAATCTTCATGGGAGAGGCACCGAAGCAAACTCAGGAAGCTCAGAGAATTTGTGATGCCGCGTTTTCTGCGACTGTCGATGCGCTGAAGCCGGGAGTTCTAGCCAGCGATGTTTATGCCGCCTGGCAAAAGGTCGTTGACGATTCGGGTCTTGCTGGATACCGGCGCCATCACTGTGGTTACTCAGTGGGAATCGGCTTTCCGCCGAGTTGGAGCGGTACTGGGGTACCCAAGAGTCTTCGGCATGATTCGGATATGGAGATTCGTGTTGGGATGGTATTTCACATGATGTCAGCTTTGTACCATTCCGGGAAAGGTGATTATTTTATTTCCAATTGTGCTGTGGTTACAGAAAGCGGTGGTGAGGTTTTAACACTGACACCTCACGCGGTTACAGTGAGATAAAAATTTTCCGAATGCCCGCCAATGGTTTACAAACCTGAATGGAGATTCCAATTGAATCCTGAGGAGACCGGCTCATGATCAATGCGAGGCAGCGCGAATCTTATGAACGGGATGGTGTTGTCTGCCTGCGTTCAGTGTTTGATGCACACTGGCTTTCAGTCATTGCAGACGCCATAGAGCAGGGTCGGGCCAATCCCGGTCCAATGTATGTGGATTATTCAGCTGAGACCATTCCTGGTACGTACTGTACAGATTTTTGGATTTGGCAGAATGTGCAGCCAATGAAAGAATTTATATTCAATTCCCCATCTGCTCGAATTACAGGGGAATTGATGGATGTCGATTCAGTCATGCTGGTTACAGATAACTGGTTGATACGCACGGCAGGTGCAGTCAACAAAGCGCCTTGGCATCATGATGGCCCCTATTTTGATCTTGATGGAAAGTGGTGTGTTTTGTGGATGGCGCTTGAACCGGTAGGCCTGGGAGAAGGAGTTGTGTTTTTGAAAGGCTCACACCGATGGGGGCGCCAATTTATGCCGGAGAGTTTTACAGGCAGCGGTCCCAAGAGCGAGCTTCTCGAACCCTACGAACTGATACCGGATTATTCCTTGGAACTTAATCGGTTCGATGTTGCTGAATTCGAACTGGAACCTGGTGATTGCCTGGTGTTCGATGCACTGACTGTACATGGGGCACCCAACCCAAAACCACAGCAATCAGACAGTCACAGGCTTACTATGAGATTTGCTGACGGAAATGCTGTTTATCGACCGCGCGGTCCCTGGACTCTCGAAATGACTGAATATTTGGAACGGAAATTCGGTTTGGTTGAAGGCGGTCCCTACTGTTGCGAACTGCTGCCGATTCTTTGGTCAAGGTCAACTGCATATTTGAGGCCTGATTCAGCACCTTCAACTTGAATATATCAATTGGCTTGCAGCACCGCACTCAAGAACTGCTTCGTGCGTGGATTCTGAGGGGCATCAAAAATCTGAGACGGAGGTCCAGCCTCTGCAATTTTTCCGTTGTATACAAAGCAGACGCGATCTGAGATTTCCTTTGCAAATCCCATTTGGTGAGTGACCATCAGAACCGTCAGATTATGCTCGGCATTAAGCTTACGAATGACGTTCAGAACTTCACCAATCACTTCAGGGTCCAGGGCTGAGGTAACTTCATCGAGTAGCATGACTTTTGGTCGCATTGCGAGTGCACGAGCGATTGCGACGCGTTGTTGCTGACCACCTGACAAACGGATCGGGTGTTGATCTCTTTTGTCACTCAATCCGACCATATCGAGCAAGTCAAGAGACCGTTCCCGTGCCTCCTGCTTGGAAAGCCGTAGCACCTGAATCGGACCCTCCATACAATTCTCAAGCGCGGTCATGTGCGGGAACAGGTTGAAGTGCTGAAAACACATTCCAATTTTTGAACGCTGGCGTCTTAGGTATGCTTGGTTTGCTGGAACCAATTGCCCGTCCCTTTCCATATGAGTTAGGGGTTCACCCTCAACGTAAATTACACCATCACTGACATCCTCAAGAGTCATAAGCAGCCGCAACACAGTGGTTTTACCAGAACCGGATGGGCCGATGATTGACACCATTTCATTAGCAGATACATCAAGGTCGAGTTCGTCAAGTACGGTCAACTCGCCGTACCGTTTGCTAACTTTCGAAAAACGAACCATAGGCGCATCATCGTTCAGTCTTGTGGGATATTCATTCATTTTTTTGACTTGCTCATTCCAAGAGTTTTACTGACCCAGGTTTCGAAAGTGCGTAAACCGAAAGCGGTAGGCAACGAAATGGCCAGGAAGATAATGCCGACCATCGTATAGGGTTCTAGAAAGCGGTAAGACTCCGAACCCAACGCATTCGCAGTATGCATCAACTCTGCCACACCGATTACCGAAAGCATCGGAGTATCCTTGAAAATTCCAACCAGGTAATTTCCCATACCTGGCAAGGCTGGCGGCAAGGCCTGCGGAATTATGATTCTGAAGTAAGTTCTACGTGTACTCAGATTCAGTGCTCGACAGGCTTCCCATTGCCCTTGCGGCACACTTTCAAGCCCTGCCCGATAGACCTCAGACAGATAGGAAGCGTAATGCAGTCCGATTGCGATCATGCCCGCTGTCCAGGGTGAAAGGCGCAAATCGAATTGAGGTCCGACATAAAACACAAAGAATATCTGCAGTACCAGTGGGGTCGAACGGATAAATTCAACCGCTTCCCTGACGCTCCAGTTTATGATTCGAATTGGTGTTCGCTGAGCGAGTGCAAAAATCAGTCCGACGATAAGCGCAATACCGTAACCCACGCCGGCGGCCATAAGAGTATTGAAAGTTGCCAGAATTAACCGAGGCAGAATCTCGATGGTAAAATCCCATTTCCAGTCAAACATTGAAACTCACCTTCCTATGCCCGGCTCATGTGACGTGACAGTGCCCTCTCCAACCATCGCATGCCTGGCGTGATGACGAGTCGCGACATGATGTAGTAGATGACCAGAGCGCTACCAAATGCTTCAATTGAAAGGTAGGTCGTTCCGTTGATCTGCTTGGCTTGGAACATTAAATCCGTCACTGATATTAGTGATACCAGCGCAGTGGCCTTCAGTAATTCAATAAAAAGGTTTCCCCAGGGCGGCAGCATCAAAATCAGTGCCTGAGGGAAAATAATCCGACGCATTC
>JAJDXD010000136.1:0-17500 GCA_022823405.1 Gammaproteobacteria bacterium | reverse complement strand
GTAGCGATAAAGGGGGTGAAAAACCCCCTCGCCGGAAGCCCAAGGTTTCCTGCGCCACGTTAATCGGCGCAGGGTGAGTCGGACCCTAAGGCGAGGCCGAAAGGCGTAGTCGATGGGAATCAGGTTAATATTCCTGAACCGTGTATAACAGTGATGGGGGGACGGAGAAGGCTAGGTCAGCCGGGTGTTGGATATCCCGGTTCAAGCGTGTAGGAAGCATTTCCAGGAAAATCCGGAAGTGCATATTCTGAGGCGTGATGACGAGCACATTACGATGCGAAGTGATTGATGCCATGCTTCCAGGAAAAGCCTCTAAACTTATGTTATACGCGACCGTACCCCAAACCGACACAGGTGGGCGGGGCGAGAAGCCCAAGGCGCTTGAGAGAACTCGGGTGAAGGAACTCGGCAAAATGACACCGTAACTTCGGGAGAAGGTGTGCCTCTGGTATGTGAAAGCCCTGCGGCTGGAGCAGAAGGAGGTTGCAACAAAGAGGTGGCTGCGACTGTTTACTAAAAACATAGCACTCTGCAAACTCGCAAGAGGACGTATAGGGTGTGACGCCTGCCCGGTGCCGGAAGGTTAAGTGCGGAGGTTAGCTCTAGGGCGAAGCTTTCAATCGAAGCCCCGGTGAACGGCGGCCGTAACTATAACGGTCCTAAGGTAGCGAAATTCCTTGTCGGGTAAGTTCCGACCTGCACGAATGGCGTAACGATGGCCACACTGTCTCCACCCGGGACTCAGCGAAATTGAACTCGCTGTGAAGATGCAGCGTACCCGCAGCTAGACGGAAAGACCCCGTGAACCTTTACTACAGCTTCATACTGGATCTTGAATATGTTTGTACTGAATAGGTGGGAGGCTTTGAAGTCAGGACGCTAGTTCTGGTGGAGCCAAACAGAGGAATACCACCCTGATATATTTGGGGTTCTAACCGAGGTCCGTTATCCGGATCCGGGACAGTGTGTGGTGGGTAGTTTAACTGGGGCGGTTTCCTCCCAAAGAGTAACGGAGGAGCGCAAAGGTATCCTAAGTACGGTCGGAAATCGTGCGGATAGTGTAAAGGCATAAGGATGCTTGACTGCGAGACAGACACGTCGAGCAGGTGCGAAAGCAGGTCTTAGTGATCCGGTGGTTCTGTATGGAAAGGCCATCGCTAATCGGATAAAAGGTACTCCGGGGATAACAGGCTGATACCCCCCAAGAGTCCATATCGACGGGGGTGTTTGGCACCTCGATGTCGGCTCATCTCATCCTGGGGCTGGAGCCGGTCCCAAGGGTATGGCTGTTCGCCATTTAAAGAGGTACGCGAGCTGGGTTTAGAACGTCGTGAGACAGTTTGGTCCCTATCTGCTGTGGGCGCTGGAGACTTGAGAGGAGCTGCTCCTAGTACGAAAGGACCGGAGTGGACATACCTCTGGTGTTCCAGTTGTCACGCCAGTGGCATTGCTGGGTAGCTATGTATGGACGGGATAACCGCTGAAAGCATCTAAGCGGGAAGCCTCCCTCAAGATTAGGTCTCCCTGGACCCGTGAGGTCCCTGAAGGGTCGTTGAAGACTACAACGTTGATAGGCGGGATGTGGAAGTGCAGTAATGCATTAAGCTAACCCGTACTAATTGCCCGTGAGGCTTGACCATATAACACTCGAGCTGTTCGAGTGGTTGTATGTTCACAAGTGCATACCGCACTTTGACTACCAATTTATTTTCTGATCCAGAAGTTCTCAAATGATGCTGGGTCAATCGATTTGCCCGGCGGCAATAGCAAATGGGTACCACCTGAATCCATCTCGAACTCAGAAGTGAAAACGTTTCGCGCCGATGATAGTGCGGAGAAATTCCGTGTGAAAGTAGGTACTGCCGGGCATAATATTTTCAGACTGCCAAAATTCTCTGGGCATCATCTGCCAAATTCCAACATTCAAAAGCCAGCCACAATATATCTCGGCTAAAATATCGCGCACCGAATCTAAAAAGCCTGTTTCTAAGTGAAACTACACATCGAATTTACGGTGACATAAATGGATGTGATCTCTGCAAAACGCGGTGCCCAATTTCAATATACGCCCGAGATTCCGGTTCAGTTAAACCCGATATTTGATTGGCCACCCAACCTCAGCGGTGTCGTGCGATGGCTAGCGGCATCCTGGCTTACGATTAGCATGCAGCTTTTTTGCTTGGCTTTGGCATGCTTTGTTTTCTTCTTATTCCAGCCGACTGAAGACGAAATGAAAAATCTGTCTTTTGGCTGGGTGGCATCCATTTGGCTGCGTAATCTGATCATCATGTCGTCAGTTGCGGGATTGTTGCATCTTTATTTCTACACTTTCAGAAAGCAGGGAAGCGAATTGAAGTATGAAGAGCAGGGTCAGAAACGGAACAGCAAGGTTCACAACTTTGGCAATCAGGTTTTGGACAATATGTTCTGGACACTGGGTAGCGGCGTTTTGATCTGGAGTACCTATGAAGTACTTTATTTCTGGCTGAGCGCTAACGGACATCTGCCAATGCTCGTCATTGTGGACAATCCGGTGTGGTTCGTCGCAATGTTTGTGCTGATTCCAATTTGGTCATCAATGCACTTTTACTGGATTCATCGTTGGCTTCATTGGCCGCCGCTATACAAGGTCGCTCATGCACTCCATCACCGTAATGTGAATATCGGCCCCTGGGCCGGGATTTCCATGCATCCCATAGAGCATATTATTTATTTTTCCAGTTTTTTGATTCACTTTGTCATTCTGTCTCACCCGTTGCACTTTTTGTTTCATGCATACTACAACACCATTGGGGCAAGTGCTTCACATTGTGGTTTTGAGGGTCTGCAAATTGGTGGTAAGAAAAGAGTGGATCTCGGAAATTTTTTCCATCAACTACACCATAAACATATCAAGTGCAACTATGGTACGATAGAAATGCCA
This sequence comes from Gammaproteobacteria bacterium, assembly GCA_022823405.1. Lineage (GTDB taxonomy): Bacteria > Pseudomonadota > Gammaproteobacteria > Arenicellales > JAJDZL01 > JAJDZL01. The sequence continues at coordinate 14,577 of JAJDXD010000136.1, read as the reverse complement.
TGGGATCGGTGGTTTGGTTCATTTCATGACGGTACCGATGAAGCAACCAAGAGGGTTCGAAAGCGAAAGTGGTGAATTGCTGCAATGCAGCGAAAGTTAAATCGGAACGACCCGTCAGTGTAAGTTTTGGACCCACCTGTTTTGAAGGCTACAAGGCCAATCATTCGAATCAATCTTGTTTCAATCCTTCTGCTGTTAACCGCGATATCGGTCTCCTCACTAACTATGGCTGATGACCTTTCTCAACGGCGGGTTCCCGCCGAATGGGAACCACAAGAGGCAATTTGGCTGCAGTGGCCCGGGCCATATGAAAAAGCATTTGAAGTGGCTTTTGCCAAAATGGCGAGCGTCATTGTTCAATACCAGAAACTACACCTGTTGTGTGATACAGAGCGTATCAAGAATGAGGCACGCGCTGCAATCAAAGAGGTGGGCTTGGATCCAGATCATCCAAACATTACATGGCACATTCTGCCCAACGATAACGCGTGGATGCGTGACAACGGACCTGTTTATGTCATGGTCGGGAACGAGATGAGAATTCAGAACTGGGAATTTGATGCCTGGGGTGGTGCATTTGGATCTTACGTTCCATACGCTAAAGACAACCGTGTTCCTAATCAAGTCGCTGAGTTTCTGGACATGCCAGTTGAGCAGGTTGACATTGTGCACGAGCGGGGCAATTTGGAGTTCAATGGTGTCGACACCCTGATTCTGAATTGGAGTGCGCTAGGTGATCCCGACCGAAATCCAGGCTATACCAAGGACAGGGCAACGAGCGACTTAAAACGCTGGTTTGGGGTGTCCAAGGTGATCTTTATTGAGGGCATTCCAGAAACTGACCTCACAAAGGGGCATGTTGACGGTATTGCAAGATTTATTGATGCAAATACTGTTGTTGTGCCTGAGTGTACGCATGCGTCAAGGTGCAAACCGGGTGATGGTCGGGACGATGCTGTCTATAACAGTGCCGCGGAAACGATCGCCGACGCAGGCTTTCGGGTGATTCGTGATCCCATGGAAGCCACTGTTGAGTACAACGGCAAAACCTTTGATACCAATTATGCGAACTGGACAGTGGGGAATGGATTTGTTCTGCTCGTGGGATTTGACAATCCTGAAACGGATCTGGCTGCAAAAGCCCGAGTTGAGTCATATTTCCCAGGGCGCGATGTTCATGTTGTTGAAATGCTAAGTTCGTGGGCCTCAGGTGGCGGTGCACACTGCCATACCAACGATCAGCCTGCGCTCAAGACCCAGTCCTTCCAGTGAATGCGGGAATTGAATAACGGGAGCAGTTGTCGATATATGAAAAGGCCAGCGGACTGCAGGGGAAGACATGTAATTCCAAAATGGCCTTAACGATATATGTAGATTGGACTAGACCATGTGAAATGCCCGTCTTCGTGGGTAATGCGCACATAGAGTGCATTATCGCGATGATCAACCAGTTCAATTTGTCGTTTCAATGATTCTCGATGATGTGGATTAACATCAGGCAATCGAAATATCCTGATTCTACGGTCAATACCACCACTATCAAAGACCAACTCATCGCGTCCAATTTCCTCTATCGATATCGTTTCCTTTACCAGATGAGTATTAATTTCCAAAAATCCTGCATACGGGGCCTTCAATATGGCATCAAATCCTCCGAATCCGCCTGTCGTCAAGGCTGTCCATTCAACCCGTCCAACGCCTGTCTGCTCGAACTTCTTGTCCAGATTGTAACGATTGATTGGGGTTAACGATTCAAACTCGTTATCGGTCAATTGAGCAAACCCATCCCAAATGGTTTCGCGACCTCTACCTCGATATTCCGATCCCTCCCACAATACGCGAATGCGTCTTCCAAGATCTTGTTCACCATAAGGTCTATAGACTTCAAGTGTCTCCAATCCATTTCGAATATCTATCCTCTCAATCGGTGATGGGCTATGCAGGTCGACTTCAAAAGTAACCACTTCCTGAACACAGCGCACAATGTCGCCCATCATCGCCCTGGTGCACGGTTTTGCCTGCTCCTTTCCATCGGGGTTTTCCAGAATGAGTTCAGCACTCTGGTCAAAATCCACACAGGTATTCAAAATCACTCTGTTTCCAGTCGTCCCGTAGTGGTGCCGCCTTCGCAGCCCTTCCATGATTCCCGCCCGAGTGAACTCGGGAGCTAGCACGCAAGTCAGTCCTCCGTAGGCTCCGAATTTGGTCGCGCCTGGATGCGATGCGCCAGGGCGGCCTTTGTGTCCGTCTGAATTCGACACGATCCCCACTCGATACCCTTGTTCGAGTGCGTCTTGAATGAGCCACTCGAACGTGCCCCAAGCGGAATGAACCTCAACCGCCTTTTCGTGCCGTTTGTCGTGAGCAACTTTTATGTCCGCATAACGACCACCGATGTGAGCGAACACTACACAGTCTTCGTCTTTCAAGACATCAAACAAATCATTCGCAGAGTTCGCGTCCGTTTCTATATCTGAATGGTCGTCGACCAAGGCATGCGACGAACGATGAATCTGACGTCCTTCTCGCATGTGCAGGACATTTCGATCGCCGCCGAGTCCGGTATTTCCTGACCACTCCCATCCTGGAAATGTGATGAACCGGTCATTTTCTGTAAATTCAGATGAAAGTTCGTTCAGGTGATTCCAGAATTCGGTAGTAATCTGAAAATCATTCCCTTGGTGGACACATACGTCAAGAAAAGCCTTGTCACGAGCAAATTCATAAAATTCGCGCGCTGAGTTTGTACCGATGGTTTCTTCAGATTGCCCATGCAAATCAGCCCAAAAAGGCAGCAAGTCACTGCGGTCGACAATTCGACAAGGGTTGCTCCTAGCGACAGTCTTGTCATTTTCATCCAACAGTTCAATGATTAAATCCCCGGTTTCCAGGGCTTGTAAATTCTCGATGATTCGGGTGAATTTTCCCTTGTTCAAGCAAGTGTTGGATGGCAGTCCGTTGATTTTGAGATTTGAACGAAACTTGAATTGTGTATCACACTGATCGGAAGGATTCCCCCAACGATCAACTCCCTTTATGCAGAGTCGAAATGCTTGGCATTGTCGTCTCAGTGTCGGAAGAACTGCCTGGTAGACAACGGGTGGCCCTGAAACAATTTCAATGACGGGTTGGTGAGGCAGAACAACGTAGTCGTACGTAGCAATGGCATCGACCAAGACTCGAAACTCGAAAGTCTTTTCGCAGAACGTCTGGATCCTAATTCCTGGACTTCCCTGGCGACGGTCACCAAACCTTACTGTAATCTGATCTCCTTCTCTTAGGAAACCTCGAACAACCTTGATGTAGAGTGTCTTGTCCCATGGACGTATATTCCTTTTGGGATCATATTCAACGTGCAGAACGGCTCCGTTCGAGGCTTCAACTGTTGTGAAATTCGGCGCATCGGGGTTGTCGAACTGAGGCCTGCCCATATCTGAAGCAAATCTATGGACGATCTTAATAGACCCAGTATCGTCGATTCCAAAATATCCGGCCGTATAAACGAGGGTAAACTCTTGAAATGATCCGGCTTCAAATTGACCTTCTGGGGTAATCCTTGCAGACCCCATTTTGTGGGGGAGATAGGTAGAATGCGGCATTCTAGCAGAAACCGTCGTAATCGGTTGATAAGCTTACCAATGGAGGTAATCGTGTGTAGTAGAGCGCATGCGCTACCTTGTGCGTATTAAACACAATTCATAACATATAAATCAAGTTGCGGGAGCATTTCGTTCAGCAGAATTTACTGACGCTTACTGCAGAATCTCCAGCTGCCTGCAAACGATGAGTATGCTAGTTTACAATTCATTTACCGCCGTTTAGCGCGAACTGAAAACCAAGCGGTAAATATCCCCAGGAACAACGGATAAAATTGCCTCAATTCTTCAAACGGTTTTTCGTACCGGGTGAATTGTTACCAATGATTTTGCATAATTCATGTATTGGACGCCAATCATAATGTATGAGCGAAAACTGTGCTGTGTAGCGAGATCCAGTCTCTCGTTGGGTAGCAGAGATGTCAACAATTGAAACTTCACCGTTAGAATTTTCCAATGTCTAAACATAACAGCCAATACGTCCACGAAGGTACACTGAAAATTAGCCAGTGTCTGCATGATTTGGTTGCGCAGGAAATTACTCCTGGGACAGGAATTTCTCCTGACTCGTTTTGGAAAGCACTTGCCAGAATTGTCGAAGATTTTGGTGAGAATAACAAGCAACTACTCTTGAAACGAGATCAACTCCAGGCCAAAATCGATGATTGGTATGCTTCCGACGCAGGTAAATCAGCCAGAAATGGTGACAGTCGGAATTTCCTGAGCGAAATTGGTTATTTGGTTAAAGAAGGTCCGGCGTTCAAGGTTGAAGTAGAGGATGTTGACCGTGAGATTTCTGATGTGAGTGCACCACAACTGGTAGTGCCAGTTGATAATGCCCGTTATGCACTCAATGCTGCCAACGCCCGTTGGGGAAGCTTGTACGATGCTCTTTACACCTCCGGTGTTGCTGAACCGGAAGATGAACCTGCCCCACCGCCCGAAAAATTTGACTGGCAACGCGGCAAACGAGTGATTCAGTGGGTACGCCACTTTCTCGACCGGGTCGTACCGTTGGAAGAAGGTAGTCATGTAGATGTTGTTCAGTACGCGATTGTTCCGGCTGGCCGACGTACACTTCGCGTACACGCTACTTTAAAAGGTGGGGAGCACACAACACTTAAGTCACAAGGACAGTTTGCTGGATTTCGTGGACTCATGTACGAGCCTTCTGAAATCCTGCTTTACAACAACGGTCTTTTTATGCGACTGCAGTTTGATCGAAACTCTTTCATCGGTAAAAAGGACCTTGCGGGTGTCTACGATATCAGTATGGAAGCTGCGGTCACTACCATTCAGGATTTTGAAGATGCAGTTTCGGCGGTGGATGCGGAAGATAAGACTCTTGCCTATCGAAACTGGCTAAATTTGATGAAGGGCACTTTAAAAGCGGAGTTTGAGAAAGGCGGAAAAATCATTAAACGGTCGCTCAATGCAGACATGGAGTTTACCAATCCCTATGGTATGCTCACGACAGTGTCTGCGAGGAGTATGATGCTGGTTCGACATGTCGGAATTCATATGTATACCGATGCCGTTCTTACCAAGGAGGGTGATGAAATTCCTGAAGGATTTCTAGATGCGATGGTGATCAGTCTTTGTGCCAAACATAATCTTTCAGGTGAGGGAGCAAAGTCTTTTGCAAATAGCCGCTGCGGAAGCATTTATGTGGTTAAGCCCAAGCTGCATGGTCCTGAGGAAGTTGCTGCGACGGTGGAACTGTTTGCCCGGGTCGAAGATGAACTGGGGTTGAAGCGTAACACACTCAAGATCGGAATTATGGACGAGGAGAGACGTACTACTGCGAATCTCAAAGAATGTATCCGTGAAGCCCGTAATCGTGTGATCTTCATTAATACTGGTTTTCTGGATCGGACGGGTGATGAAATCCATACGATGATGAATCTTGGACCTTCAACCACTAAGGATCAGATGAAGCAGGAAGCATGGTTGCATGCGTATGAGGACTGGAATGTCGAGGTGGGTGTCAACACCGGGGTCTACAGTGTGGGCCAAATCGGTAAGGGTATGTGGACCATGCCAGACCTGATGAAAGCAATGTACACGGTGAAGTCAATTCACCCCGAAGCCGGTGCTAATACTGCATGGGTTCCCTCACCAACCTTAGCGGTGTTACACGCACTGCATTACCACGAAGTCAATGTTGTTTCGATCCAAAGAGCTAAAGTTTCTAAAGAAAATACAAAGCTGGAAACAATATTGCAACCGCCAGTATTGCGTGAAGAGTTATCTGATGAAGAAATTATCAATGAACTCGAAAACAACGCGCAGAGTATCCTGGGCTATGTTGTTCACTGGGTTGAAGAGGGTGTTGGCTGTTCAAAAATTCCGGATATCAATGAAATTAACCTGATGGAAGACCGGGCAACGCTCAGGATTTCAAGCCAGCTAATTGCGAGTTGGCTCAAGCACGGGCTGACGACACGCGATCAGGTACAGGACATCTTCAAACGGGTTGCTGTCATTGTCGATAATCAGAATCAGGGAACCGAAGGCTATCGCCCAATGGCCAAGAACCACGGCGCAAGTGTGGGTTTCGAGGCTGCATTGGAGCTCGTATTTCAAGGAGTGGAGTCGCCAAACGGTTATACCGAACCGCTGCTGCACAAGTATCGTCGAATTGCGAAGGAACGCCATTCGTAGCCTGGGTGCTGTCATTCAGACAGACGAATCGAATCCCTGACATCTCTGAGGACGTCGATCAGTTTTTTGGGTCTGACCACTTCGATCAGGTCACCCCAAGTGATAACATGCCAGGCCATTTCGTAGAGCCCGCCGGCTCTGAATTGAACCTCTATGCGTCCATCACGAAGTTCTTTCATTTTCTGTGTTGGATGAAAAACCCACTTTTTGACATGGTCAGCGCATTCGGCATTAAATCGCCAGACCACAGTGTAGACCCTATTGTCTCGAAATACCCCAAAACAGTCCTTGAGGTAGTCTTCTACTGAGTTATCCTCGACTTTTTCGAATACCTGGTTCTCGTAGACAACCAGTTTTGATACGTTGGTGAGAATAAATACTGTAAGCCCATGAAAAGTTTCTGGATTGATGGCTGCGAGAAGGTAGCTGCGAGTGTGATTTCCGTGTAAGAATCCGTAAGGGTGGGCGTTGTAGTGACGCTTCGTTTCGCCCTTGGCATTGGTGTAGTCGAAACTGATTGGATTGAAACCTTTGATTGCGTCTCGTAGCTGTTCGTATAAACCTTCCTCAAGTTTTTGCACGGGTCCCGGTCGATGCGAAAAGACCTCCGCTGCTTCCAGAGTTTCAATATCGGGGTCAAGACGGGTAAGTTTCTTATGCTCAATATTTGCTTTGAGATTTCTTTGTAAATTTGTTATGTATTGCTGATAGTGGTGCATGCCTTCCCGTTCAAACAGTTCGGCTGCAGTATTCAATACAGCAAGTTCTTCAACAGTGGGACTCGGTGCCTCAATTTTCCTGACAATTCGCCATCGTTTTGGTCGTCGTTGAATGACCTCAATATTGTCCTTGTATGAAGAAACAATTGCCTCCATCATGCGTTCGGCGGTTCTACGAGATACATTCAGCTTGCTTGTGATGTCCTCGTAACCGATTCCATCGTTCGATGCCTGCATTTCGAAGACAAGATCCAGGAATTCCAGGTACTTTTCATACATAACTTCTTATTCCTTTGGAGAATTACGGTGGTGTTCAGTCATAATAGGACAATCGGCTAGTACACAAATCGGGATTGTGTTGATGAAAGTCACAAGGTTGATTACACCAATTTTTTTGATTTTAATTTTCGGATGCTTTAATTCATTGCAGGCCGATATTTCAGGCGCGCATAACGTTGTTGTTGCTACGATTAATCAACTCTACAGTGATGTTCCTGTCGATTATGAAAACAACGAAGAATTGCTGGCTAACGTTGAGCAAAGTGTTGAGCGACATTTGACGCCAGTTCTTGATTTCGAAAAGTTTACCAAACTTATACTTGCCAAGCACTGGAAAACGGCATCTGACGAGCAGCGCGCCCGTTTCACCAGCATTTTGAAAGGATTCCTGTTCAGAACATTAACTAAGGCAATTACTGAGCACCATCAAACGCTCGTTTCGTATCAGGATCACATCAAGGTTATGGATGCAAAGCCCGGGCGCAATGAAGATCGAGCCATGGTTTCTGTTGTAATCGATACTACTGATGGGCAAACAGTCAACATTGATTTTCGAATGGGTCGCAATAATGGACAGTGGCAGGCCTACGATGTGATTGTTCAGGATATCAGTTTCGCAATCAATTATCGAGCCATCCTAAACTCCGAAATCAAGAAGCATGGCCTAGAAAAAGTGGCGGAAACTTTCGACTCGAAGCTCAAATTCTGATTTCGTCGATCGAACGGTTGGGCCTATTGGACGGTAGTGGTTAGAAACCCATGCTCTCGGCCACACGCGCCAGCCGAGTGACACTTGACAAGAAGCCTGGAATCTTTATGATTTTTGGCCATGCTTTGAATGGCAAACCATCTAAGGCAGTATTGCCTTCACTGCTCCCAAGCACCTTCTGACCGACTTTCATTCCGAAATAACTGGACAGGGTAATTCCAGACCCACAATACCCCATTGCATAGTAAAGGTTGTCCTGAACACCGAGGTGTGGGCTGATGTCCGTCGTATAGGCGACGTAGCCGACCCAGGCATAAGCTACTTTAATGTCCGCGAGCTGCGGATAGACGGTAACCATCTGCTTGTATAGAGTCTCGCTGCCAGCTGTAGAAGTGGCTTCGGTAAATGTGACTCTCCCGCCGAACAGCAATCGCTTGTAGTCTGGCGAAAGGCGGAAGTAATTGCCAATGAGCCGCGTATCTGAAATGACTCGTGCTTTTGGAATCAGAGCAGCGATCAAATCCTCTGACAAAACCTCAGTTGCAATCTGGAAGCTGCCAATTGGCAAAATACGCTGATCGTGCCAGGCAAATTGTTGATTCGTGTAGCCATTCGTCGCCAGCACAACGTCAGTCGCATCGACTGTGCCTCGGTCTGTCTGCAGGCGAAATGAGCCGGACCTTCGTTCAATTGATTTGACAGAACAGAGATCGGCCACCATTGCGCCGGCGTCAATCACCCGTTTAAGCAGTTCCAGATGATATTTACCTGGATGAAGGCTGCCGTGTGCCGGTAGTACGCATCCACCTTGAAACAAATCAGAACCGATCTCGGAGCATTGCTCCGACTTTGGTACCATGTGGTATTCGATTGCAATTTCTTTTGGAGTTTTTGCATGCTCCCTTGCCATCTTGTCAAAAGCACCTTTTGAGTGCACACCAATGAAGCGACCACAGGGATTCCAGTCGCAGTCAAGTTGTTCTTCCGCAATCAGACGCTTAAGATAGGCTAATGCACGGTGCCCTTCCTGCACCATCAGCAGGGCGGTCTGCTTTCCAAATCGTTTGGCCAAACGATTGAACTTGGGTTTGTAGCTGGTTCCAGCCTGACCTCCGTTTCGACTGCTGCAGCCGTATCCCGTCAGATCTTTTTCAAGGACCAGCGTTGATCTGCCGCCTCGAGCGGTTTGCAGTGCGGCATTTAGACCTGTATACCCGGACCCGATGACAGCAACATCAACCGTGCGTGGTAAATCAGAGTGAGTGAGCGGCTGCCTTGGTGCCGCTTCCCACCAGTAAGGCATGTCTTGGAAATCATTCGCGAAAATTGTCGCCATATCTCTAAATTCTCAGTGTAACTCGCCTTTGTTGTCAGACGGATTATAGTGTTCGGTAACAATGCACCGACTAACCTATTGACCTAAATCAATCGAAGTCCTTCTGATGCATTTTGCCTGTGAAACGAGCTTTCAAATCAAATAACATTAGCGCATCAATTTCCCAAAAGCTATGAAATGATGAGACGAAACCTCGGTAATACAGACATTGAAGTCTTTCCCATCGGGCTTGGCGCGATGCCACTTGGCATACGCGGAAGCCTACCTCTTCAGGACGCGGTTGATGTAATTCATGCAGCGATAGATGCGGGCATGAATTTCATCGATACAGCAAACGTCTACTGTACAGATAATCAGGATATTGGCTTGAATGAGCGTACGATCGCTCAAGCACTCAAGTCCATTGATCGCAATGACATTGTGGTGGCAACCAAGGGTGGGCTGGTACGCCCGCAAGGGCGCTGGGAACGCCGGGGTTCTCCTCAACACCTGCGTAGCGCTTGCGAGAAGAGCCTGCAGGATCTGGACGTAGAGGCCATCACCTTGTATCAGCTACACGCCCCTGACCCACTTGTGCCTTTCGCCGATTCAGTCGGCGAACTCGCAAGGCTCCAATCTGAGGGAAAGGTGCTGAATATCGGATTGTCGAATGTCGGTCACGAAGAACTCGATGAGGCCATGGATATCACGACGATCACCTCGGTCCAGAATCGCTGCAATATTAATTTTCGAGTTGATATTACAAATGGGTTTATTGATTATTGCAAAGAAAATGCAATTACCTATATTGCGTATAGTCCGATGGGTGGTGGCAGTGGCCACTCAGCACTTCACGATGTTGCTTTACTGTCTGAACTCGCTGAAAAGCACGAGACCACTGTCTACCAGATCGTATTGGCGTGGCTTTTGCAGAAAGGTGAAAATATTCTGCCCATTCCAGGTGCCAGTCGAATCTCCAGCGCAGTCAGCAGTGCCCATGCGGTGTACATTCAGTTGAGCGATGCTGAAATACAGCGAATTGATGGACTTGATGCGAACTAGTCTATAAAGCTATATGAATTAAGGCCAGCGACGAATGGGCATCGAATGCGCATTCCAGGCGCTTATGCCGCCTGTTGCATCAAAGACCCGTTCAAAACCGACACCGGCGGATAGAAAGTTGCTGATCAAGTGCGATCGGTTGCCGATTTCACAAATGATTACAACCGGTTTTCTGGGAGTGACGACTTCAAACAATTTGGTAAGCCAGCCATTCAAGTCATAATTGCCCTTGCTGTCAAAAAAGGTGATTAGATGGCTCTCTGGGATGACTCCGGTATATCGCCATTCTTCGGGAGTACGCACGTCAATCACAGGAACTCCTTCCTCAATGAGCTGTTGTAATTCTGTAGTATTGACTTTTATTGTTTCCGCGTTGGCAGCATTGGCAGCGAGAAAACCCAGAATTAGTCCAGCTATCCAGACTAAAGTCCAACTATTTGCGTAGCACGCTTTTTTCATACAAATTTAGAAACTTGCTGTTCGGGTCATATCGTTCCTTGAGTGCCCAGTAGTTTTCGCTACGGTAAATCGTCCAGAATTCGTCCTCTTCAAAGTACGCATCAGAATATAGCGATTTAATTCCGCCAAGATCTGCCGTTTTTCGCTCAATTTTGCGATTGAGATAGCCCGGAGAGTTCCTCTGTCTTGACTTAACAGAATCCCAAAAACCGAAGTTGATGTAAGTTGAGTTCGGGTTCATGGGAAATAATGGAAACTTATCAGATTTATCACTGGTTCCGACAGGGCAAATCCAAATTGGCAAAACACCAATTTCGCGCAGCAGAAAATCGAGAAATTCCGTCGCGTTTTCAATCGGAATATCAATGTCCTGAATGACTGACTCAGGATGGTAACCACCCAATCGATTTAGAAATTTCGTGATTCCCCATTTTGAATTCCAGCGCATGACCTTGGTATAAGTGCGGGAGTTCAATCTTTTCTTTCCTACCAATCTTCTCATAAAGCCGTTTTGGACGTATAGATTTTTGGAGCACCAAAACCAATCGGTATCCCATCGCCAGATGTAGTCTTTGACAGTCAGATAGTCGATCTGTTTTTCGGGGATGGATTTGTAGTAGATGTCGAGATAAGTGTAGTCACTGGTAAATGGAGCTGTGTCTGTGAACTGTCCAATTGTCAGGTAATACTCATTTCGTCCAAACACACTGCCATCCAAAAAGTCGATGTCGGAGTTGCGAAGTGCTGCGATTACGCCAAAAAATTCTTCTGCGTCCCGATAAAGTCTGTGGTTGAGTTTGACGAAACGTTTGACCGGCAGAGCTGGAGTTTTTAGTTTCAGGACATACCCCAAAGTACCATATGAATTTGGTAGTCCAAAGTACAGATCAGCGTGCTCATTGGTTGGCGTACAGTTGACAATTGACCCGTCAGCCAGCAGAACCTCCATTTCAATGACAGTTTCGTGAGGCAGACCGTACCTAAAAGATGTGGACTCAATTCCGATGCCTGCGACTGCTCCACCGATTGTAATGGTGCTAAGTTGCGGAACAACCAGCGGCATGAATCCGTGTTGGAGTGTTGCGTCAACCAATTCACCATAAGGATTCATACCTTCGGAAACCAGTGTCTGGTTTTCAATGTCGATTTCAAGCAGGTGGTTAAAGTCGCGTACTGACAGTTCCTGGTTTTGTCCATCAACGCGATCGCGAAAGAGATTGGATGTATCCTTCTTTAACCGAACTGCAGCGTTGGCTGTGCTTTGCATCTGCTGCGCCAATCGGTCTCGGCGGACAGGATAGGAATCAGCGAAAGCGGTATGCATAATTACTTGAAGTTATCCAGCCTGTCGCACAAGTCTGGAAGTGAATGAAACCAGTTGCCCACTGACATCAGATACCTGTTTTCGGGCTGCTTCATCAACTAGAGTTCCGTCTGCATCAAATGCCTGCCGGGCATTCGGTAATGCAAACTGTTTTGGCAGAACAATCATGCCAAGATTGCCAAGAATTGTGCGGACGCTAACCAGGGTTCTCAACCCACCGAGTGCGCCAGGGGAAGTAGCAAGAAGTGAGACTGTTTTTCCCGTAAAGGCAGCGAGCGGTGGTTCGCCTGGAACGGGTCGAGAAACCCAATCAATAGCGTTCTTCAGTACTGCGGTGATCGCGCTGTTGTATTCAGGACAACTGAGCAGCAGACCATGATGCTCGCACATTAGTCTCCTAAGATAACGGGCACTATCAGGAACTCCTTTCTTTTCCTCTAAATCGCCGTCATACAACGGCATCGGAACATTGCGCAAGTCGATCAATTTCACGTCGGCACCGTGTTGTTCCGCAAACTGAGCCGCGTTCTGAATCAGCATTTTGTTGTACGACCGGGTTCTAGTGCTACCGGCGAAGGCGAGAATTTTAACAGTCACACTGCAATTTCAAATATGTACATCTGTTCAGGCGTTAAATGATATAGCAAGGTCAAATCTACATGGGAGTTGGCTGGAAAAAAGTGGGCCTGATCGCTGAGGCGGGCGAATCAGACCCAAACGGCAATAAACGCGAGGTAATTTATTGTTGTGGTTTGATATGGATTGGTTCTAAATTTAGAAGTGATACCCGCGTTCATCATGTGTTGATACATCAAGTCCCTGTACTTCGCTTTCCGAACTCACTCGCAACCCACCAACGAGAAGCCCTGTAATCTTGAAAACAATGTAAGTGACTATCAGGGTATAAGCCACAGTCGCAGCTACCCCGACAATCTGAATCATGACTTGAACACCGATTGCATTGTCCATGCCCTGCCCACTAAAAACACCGAGGTTTGCCGATGCAAAAATACCAGTCAAAATTGTGCCGACAATTCCGGCGACACCATGAACCGGAAATACATCCAGTGAGTCATCAAGTCGTAGTCTTTGCTTGATCATTTGGACTGCGAGGTATGAAATCGGCCCAGTCACTATTCCAATGACCAGTGCGCCGGCTGGACCGACAAAACCGGAAGCAGGGGTGATTGCAACCAGCCCTGCGACCATGCCGGTCGCTGCTGCAAGCGCAGTAGCGGACTTACGAAACAAATACTCGGTAACAACAAATGAAAGCGCTGCGGAAGCGGCACAGATATGTGTGACCAGCATGGCCATAGCTGCATCCTGATTGGCAGCAACGGCACTTCCGCCATTGAATCCAAACCATCCCACCCACAGCATTCCAGCACCGATCATGGTTAGAGTCATGTTGTGTGGCATCATGGAGCCACCGGGAAAGCCCTTTCGATTACCCAATACGATGGCACCTATGAGCGCGGACATTCCAGCAGTAATGTGGACAACATTGCCGCCGGCAAAATCAAGTACACCGAGTGAACCTAGCCAGCCACCGCCCCACACCCAGTGCGCGATCGGTGCATAAACCAGCAGTATCCAAAGAACTGCGAAAACGACAACCGCGGAGAATTTGATTCTTTCTGCAAAACCGCCGACAATCAATGCGACTGTAATGATGGCGAAAGTTGCCTGAAAAAGTGCAAAGGCTGATTCTGGTACATCTCCGGACATGCTCTCTTCGACCACACCGGCAAATAGAAATTTTCCAAGTCCGCCGATGAAGTAATTACCTATATCATCAAAGGCCAACGAGTATCCGGCAACAAGCCATACGACGCTGACCACGCAGGTGATGGTGAAGCATTGCATCAGAATTGACAGTACATTTTTGCTTCGCACGAGGCCAGCGTAGAACAGGGAAAGCCCTGGTATTGTCATCATCAGTACCAGGGCGGTTGAGGTGAGAAGCCAAGCCGTATTTCCGGGGCTGAGTGTGTCCTCGGCGAATGCTATGGGGCAATATGTCAGGGACAATAGGGTGAAAATCAGTATTTTTAATTTCATCGTTCGGTCAATGTTGGTAGTTAAATCGCGCTTTCATCCATTTCTCCAGTACGGATACGGATGACGTTTTCAAGTTCGGATACAAAAATCTTGCCATCCCCAATTTGCCCAGTCAGCGCGATTCTTCTAACGGTATCGATCACATCATCGACCCGGTTGGCTGATACTGCTATTTCCAGTTTGATTTTCGGAACAAAATCGACAACATACTCTGCGCCTCTGTAAAGTTCAGTATGTCCCTTTTGTCGTCCGAAGCCCTTGACTTCCGATACAGTCATTCCTTGAATTCCAATATCCGAAAGTGCTTCCCTGATATCGTCCAATTTGAACGGTTTAATAATGGCAGTGACGAGTTTCATGTGGTACCTCCACAATTTGTATTTACT
>JAJDXD010000031.1 GCA_022823405.1 Gammaproteobacteria bacterium | reverse complement strand
ATATCCGATGCGGGAGATTGATCCATCTCTATACCTGGTCATTAATCCGGAACAGTGCCAATCCCACAGTCCAGTCGATATTGCAAGAAAGGCAGTTGCCGGTGGTGTGTCAACGGTCCAGATCAGATCCAAAGTGATGTGTGATCAAAGTTACACCGAACTCGCGGCGCAAGTCGATCAGGCACTTCATCCCCTTCATGTGCCAGTGTTTGTTAACGACCGGCTCGAAGTTGCGGCTGCCGCCGGTATAAACTGCATCCATCTCGGCCAGGACGATGCCTCGGTGCACGAAGCTCGGCAAGCACTCGGTCCTGACGCCCGAATAGGTCTGACCGTGCGATCAATGGAAGAAGCTGAGAACGCACCCATTCAGGCACTGAGTTACTTAAGTGTCGGCGGTGTCTTTGCGACTCGAAGCAAAGCTAACCCCGACACTCCAATTGGTCTCTCAAAACTGAAAAACATCGTCAGACACTTAAGATCTCGCGGAGCAAACTGTCCAATTATCGCTATCAGCGGTATCAACCAGACTAATCTAGAATCTGTACTTTCAACTGAAGTTGACGGTGTGGCGGTGGTTTCGGCAATCTGTGAATCCGATACTCCTGAAGCTGCTGCCCGCGAACTCAGACGCACGATCCATTCATATCGAGCGACAGGAAATTGAGTCCATGAGTTATCCCCCAATTGCGCTGACAATTGCCGGATCCGACAGCGGTGGCGGGGCCGGAATTCAAGCTGATCTGAAGACGTTTTCAGCATTGGGTGTATACGGTGCCAGTGTCATCACAGCTCTGACTGCACAGAATACCTGTGGCGTTACAGGAATCTACGAAGTTTCACCTGAATTCATTGTTCAGCAAATTGATGTCGTCGCATCCGATCTGGATGTCGATGCCGTAAAAATTGGAATGCTCCACCGTTCTGAAATTATTGAATCCGTCGCTAATTCTTTGAACAATCACGAAATCGGCCATATTGTTCTGGATCCGGTCATGGTGGCCAAAAGCGGTGACCCGCTCCTACAGGATGAAGCAATTGATGCACTGAAGTCCATTCTGATTCCTATGGCTTCAATTATTACACCCAACATACCTGAAGCAGCCCGGTTGCTTCGACGAAAACCTGCCTACGTTGAATCGAATATGCATGACGCAGCACAGCGTCTGTTATCACTCGGTTGCGGTTCCGTACTCCTGAAAGGCGGACACAGCTCCTCAAACTCCGAAAGTACGGACATTTTTCACGATGGCAACAACGCAATTGCACTGACCTATCCCAGATTCACTACTGGGAACACGCATGGAACAGGCTGCACATTGTCTTCAGCTGTCTGTGCATTACTGGCAAGAAAATGCGGATTGAACTTATCCGTTGATTTAGCGAAACAGTTCATTAGCGCAGCAATTAAAGATGCTGACAGATTGAATATCGGATCTGGTCATGGTCCGGTTCACCATTTTCATCGGTTTTGGGACCAGGAGAGTACCAAGTGAAAAGAAGAAATTTTCTTAAAGCTACAGGAGTTGGTGCTTCAGCGCTTGCACTGACTCCTGCCTATGCCTCCGATCAACTGAAACTAACTATGACGATGTCCTGGATCAAGAACAGTCCAGGAACCGGTACAACAGCCGCCCGGCTGGCAAAGCGAATCGAGCAGTTGAGCGGTGGAAAGATCGAAATCACAATTTACGGCGCAGGTGAACTGGTATCTGCCTTTGATGTGCTGGACGCCGTCGGTAGTGGTACCGCAGACCTGGGACACACAGCTTCATTTTTCTGGCAGGGGAAAATGCGCGCCAGTGCAATGTTCACCGCAGTTCCCTTTGGCTTGACACCGCAGGAACATATGGTCTGGATTTATCACAATGGTGGGCAAGCCTTGTGGGACGAACTCTACGCGCCGTTTGGTGTGAAGCCTTTCCTTGCATCGAATACAGGCATTGGCATGGGTGGTTGGTTTAAAAAAGAGATTCACTCGCTAGAAGACTTGAAGGGACTGAAATACCGAATGCCTGGACTGGGCGGGGAAGTATTTCGACGCCTTGGTGCACTGACAGTCAACATTCCGCCGCCTGATATCGCCACATCACTGCACTCAGGAGTGGTTGATGCAGCCGAATGGCTTGGTCCTTGGTCAGACCTCGCTATGGGTTTCTACAAAAGTACGCCGTACTACTATGCTCCCGGATTTCACGAACCAAATGGTGCTGCAGAGTTCTTGGTAAATCGGGAACTATGGGATAGTCTTTCTGAAGACGTTCGGAACATCATCGAAATCGCCTGCCTGGCAGAGCACAGTTTTGCACTTACCGAAATTGACTGGGCCAATCCACCAGCATTGAAAAAACTGGTTGAGAAGCACGGCGTACAAGTACGTCAGTTTCCCGATGACGTACTTACGGCTGCACAGCAAGTTTCCGAAGATGTATTGGATGACCTTGCTGGAATTGATGACATCACAGCAAAAATCGTAGCATCGTTTAGGCAAACTAAGAATACACAGATCGAATGGTCTAAGATTTCGCGTCTGCCTTTTCTGCGAGCACGGGCAAGTTAAACAAAATCCAATGACTTCCGTCGCGTTGAAGCTTAGCCTCAGCTATGGAAAAGAATGCATATTTGAGGACTTTTCGCTGGAACTGGAATCTGGCAAAATGGTCTGTCTTCTTGGTAAAAGTGGTTCTGGGAAATCGACACTACTGCATTTCATTGCTGGACTTTTGCCGTCAAACATCGCACGTGGCTCAGTTGTCGCTGATGATAAATTGCCTCTCGGCGGACGAATCGCATGGATGGCTCAGCAGGACCTGCTGCTACCATGGCTGAAGATCATTGACAATATCAATCTTGGTTCTCTGCTACGCGGCAACCGCACCAAACAAGATCGAGAAAATGCACGACAACTTCTAAAGGATGTAGAACTTGAAGGAGTCGAGAACCGCTATCCGCATGAACTCTCTGGTGGAATGCGACAGCGCGTGGCACTTGCCCGAACTTTAGCAGAACAGCGACCTGTAAATCTGCTCGACGAACCATTTTCAGGTCTTGATGCGAGTACTCGCTATCAACTTCAAGGACTAGCTAGCCGTTTGCTGGCCAATCGTACGACACTACTCGTAACACATGACCCTCTCGAAGCACTTCGGATGGCAGATCAGATTTTTGTTCTCGATGGACGTCCGGCTCAGGTTGCAAGCCCAGTTACACCTCCCGGCGTCCCACCTCGCCAGCTGGCAGACAGTCGAGTAGGTGAATCTTATACTCAACTGATGCACCAGCTCAATCATCCGGAAGTCAATCAGCATGCTGCGTAGATTTGTAGTTATTTTTGCTGTTTTGATCATTCTCTGGCAGCTGGTTGTCTGGCTAACACAGGCACCCGCGTTCATATTGCCACCGCCTTACGATGTCGGCCACGCACTCATTCGGTACTTTGAAGAGATCATGTTCCACGCGGGCGTAACAATGGTTGAAATCGTACTCGGATTATTCCTGGGATGCGCAATCGGTGCCATGAGTGCCTGGGCAATTCTTAGGTTTCGGCCCGTACGGAGCTGGTTTTTACCCGTACTGGTTGCAAGTCAGGCGTTGCCTGTATTTGCGATTGCACCAGTTTTGATGCTATGGCTTGGATTTGGTATGGGGTCTAAAATTGCAATGGCCACTCTTATTATTTACTTCCCCGTAACAGCCGCACTTTACGATGGATTGCGGAACACAGACTCCGGTTGGATTAACCTCGCCAGAATTATGGGTGCTTCCAATCACACCGCACTCAAGTACATTCGATTACCTGCAGCCTTGCCGTCTTTGGGGTCAGGTCTTCGAATTGCAGCTGCGATCGCACCTATCGGTGCTGTAGTAGGCGAATGGGTGGGATCGAGTACTGGACTCGGCTATCTAATGCTGCATGCCAATGCTCGAACTCAGGTTGATCTGATGTTCGCAGCACTGCTGGTACTCGCAGCTTTTGCAATTTTTCTTTATTTTGGAATTGACTATCTGGTGAAACGTACAGTTTTTTGGCAATCAGAAACCAATCTAGAAACAACATAATTGAACTATGAAAAAGATACTCAAATTGATGACCGTCCTCTGGTGTCTGGCCGCAATCAATGCCAGCCATGCGGAGGAAAAGTTCACTGTACTGCTTGACTGGTACGTGAATCCCGATCATGGTCCGTTATACGTAGCGGATGCACAAGGCTTCTTCGAAGAAGTTGGGCTGGATGTGGAGTTGATTGCGCCCGCCAATCCGAACGACCCACCAAAACTGGTGGCCGCGAAAAAGGCGCAGGTCGCAATTTCCTACCAGCCGCAATTGCACCTGCAAGTTGATCAGGGTCTGCCACTGGTGAGAATTGGCACCCTGGTGGCGACACCTCTCAATTGCATCGTGGTCCTGGCAGATTCAGAAATTAATCAGATTAGCGATCTGAAAGACCGCAAAGTTGGCTACTCAGTAGCTGGGTTTGAAGATGCGCTGCTGGCATCCGTACTTGAGGAGAACGGCTTGACAATTGACGAAGTAACGCTGATCAACGTCAATTTTTCGTTGTCACCCGCACTGATGTCCAAACAGGTCGATGCTGTAATCGGAGCTTATCGAAATTTTGAAATCAATCAGATGGATATTCATGGTGTTCCAGGGCGAGCCTTCTATCTGGAAGAAGAAGGCATTCCCGCATATGATGAACTGATCATCGTAGCCCATCAGGACAATATTGCAGACCCTCGCATGAGAAAATTCATCGACGCACTGGAAAGAGGTGTGCAGTACATGATCAATCACCCGGAGCTGGCATGGGAAGATTTCATCAGTTACGATCGCCAGCTGGATGACGAACTAAATCGACGCGCCTGGCGCGACACTTTACCCAGATTTGCACTTCGGCCTGGAGCGATCGACAAGGCCCGCTACGAAAGATTTGCGAAGTTCCTGTTGGATCGACAGTTAATTGAGAAAATTCCTCCGCTCAGTCAATACGCAATTGAACTTGACTGAAATTGCAAATTATTCGAGCGCGATGGTGTCTTCAATGGTGTGGTCTACATCAATGCCATCAACCGTAAGCTGAACTTTTGCGTTAAGCGTTTCAGAACCAGTCAGCCGACCGGAATCAATTGCGTCTCGAACCGCCAGTTCAATCTGTCGCTGCGACTGGATGCCGACTCTTTTCAGAAATTTACGAATTTGTAGGTTAAAGGTATCTTCGTTCATATTGCATTCTTCTGCTGTTGTGAATTTTCAAATAAAATTTTAAACGAATTCGACTATATGCCTCTAAACATGCGTAAGGCGAAACGGATCACGAAATTGTCAGTCAATGTATTTCTTCAGGTCATGCCGGACATGCTATAGCAGGTACTGAGTGGATAGCGTTCTAGATTGGAGTTAACGATATACACGGTTGGCAACCGTTCGTCTACTTAAAATCAAAAGGCAGTTACCACACGCTGTAATGTCCTTGATATATTCAATTAAAACAATTTGTTATTAGGCAATATCACACCATATTCCTTATGCATATTGAGAAGCATGCAAAATTATTGGCAGTCAGCGAACCTGACTGGGACGGTCGAATTACATGGACGTTTCTTGATTTCGAAAAGGCATTGTTCTTTGGAATACGAAGAATTTAGGGAGCGCATACGAAATTGGCCATACCCAGTTGTTTTCTGTCTTGGAATTGACACGTCACGTTCGTACGATTCAATCGGTGAGCTTGGTACTTGTGGTTGCCTGCTGTTCGTTTGATAAGTTAGAGATCGGACATGGTTAATTTTTCCAAGCGCTGCCAACTAGCGGAACATTTAAGATCTGTCACTGTTTCGGATAGTTCAGACAATGCCTTTCGTGAGTTTGCGACAATTTTCGTCGTGCTGGCTGCTTTCGTTGCGATTTTCACCAGCCAGGCATCCGCGGATTCGCAAAAAGCAGCTGAGGAGTTCCATGAGAAAGCTTGTGTAGAGTATCCTTCCAGCAGTTCGCCCTGGCACATTGCAAACCTGTACGATTGTGCTACGCGCGCGCTCTATATTCCGTATCAGCTTTGGACTGGCGCGGACTGGAATGGTCGGAAAGATGGTCCATGTATGCACGAAGCACAGACTAGTTTCACAGTCAACAGCACTAGCCGGACATCGATTCGAGGCCCGAAAACTTGGCTGAATCCCAACACTGGAGAAGAGGTAGAGGTCTGGGTGCGCGCGAAGCAAAGAGGATCAAAGGTTCAGTACTTCACCTGTCACGATAAAGGAATTGGTCGCGTCTACGACAATCGCTACAATAGATCGTGGGAGACCGGTCGGTGCAAATTTCCGGCCGGGTTAGGATGGGCAGTCGGTGAGCGTCGCCAGTGCGAGTCAACCGCGATCGAGATCACCAAAATACGTTTAAACAGAAAAGGCCAATTGAGGTACTTGGATTTCAAATGGTGGTATAGCTCATCATCGGACTGGAAATTGGACCATATCTACCGTTACAAACCCGAATACGGGATGCTAAATGCTTGGAAACAGTAGCCTTCCGGTTACTTTGGCATGAAAGTCCAAAGTACTTTTCATTGTCTCATAACGTTAATTCAAGTGAATTATCGTTTTGGGTCATGAGATGACGTTTCTGCATAATAATCTGAGAAAGCTGACCATCGGAGCGAGTCAAAGTGAAACAACAATCCCAAAATTTGAATGACTGTTTCGACCCAAGGTCCGGTTTGGTACCCATTGCCGAAGCCGAAAAACGGGTTTTTGATCAAATCAGTCCTCTCAGTACCACGGATGTTGTCTCACTGCCCAGAGCGCTGGGACGCGTTCTGGCAAATGCCGCAACGTCTTCCATCGACGTTCCGCCGCATGCAAATTCTGCCATGGATGGTTTTGCAATTGCAGGAGAGGCACTGCCGGGTACAGACACCAAATCATTCAAAATCCTAGGGGAAGCCCTAGCCGGCAAACCATGGCATGGAGTTTGTGGAGACAATCAGACAGTACGTGTAACGACTGGAGCCATGATGCCAAATGGGACTGATTCGGTGATCATTCAGGAAGATGTCACAGTCGAAGGTGATCAGGCGGTTATCAGTGCCGGACACAAGGCGTTTGCGAATGTCAGACAGGCTGGAGAAGATCTTAAGCTCGGTGAGGTTACAGTTGAATCCGGCACCAAACTCGGTCCTGCTGAATTAGGCGTACTAGCATCGACTGGAATTGGACGAGTTGAAGTGGTCAGAAAACCAATTGCCGCGGTTTTCTCCACTGGAGACGAACTCATGAATGCTGGAGAAACACTGACCGCGGGTTCAATTTACGACAGCAACCGATATGTTCTGATGGGTTTACTACAGAATTCAGGCGCGGATGTAATCAATCTTGGCGTCATACCAGACGACTACGACAAAACTCTTGAAGCACTCTCCAGTGCCAGCAAAAAGGCTGATTTGATCATTACTTCAGGAGGTGTATCAACTGGCAGTGCTGACTTCGTCATCAAAGCACTTGAACACTTGGGATCCATCGACCTTTGGCGAATTGCCATCCGACCGGGTCGACCTTTTGCATTTGGCAGAATAGGAGATGCTTTATTTTTTGGATTGCCCGGCAATCCCGTGGCGGTCATGGTAACGTACTACCGTCTACTACAGCCGGCACTTCGCAAACTGATGGGTGAGCATAATCTACACCCAACTCCAGTTTTGAAGGCTAGGGCAACCACGCCATTCAGGAAGAAACCAAACCGAGCTGAAGTCTACCGCGCAATTCTGAGTCGCGATGAACTCGGTAATCCAGTCGTGTCCAGTACTGGTCAGCAAGGGTCAGGTCTGCTTAGCAGCATGTCACAAGCGAACTGCTTTGTATTGCTAGATGACAATGACAAAACTGTGAGTCCAGGAGACATGGTTGATGTTCAGCCCTTCCATGGGCTGATTTAATCACTGTCTCAGACCTGAAATACAGTTGCACCTTGAGTCTTGCGGGATTCCAGTTCAGTGTGCGCCTGCACAGCATCGGATAATGCATAGCGCTGATTGATCGGAATTGTCACAGTCCCGGATGTGATCACTGAAATCAGTTCTTCTGACATAGAAACCAGATCTTCGCGCTCAGCAGTATAGGTCATCAGCGTCGGACGAGTTAAATACAGCGAGCCCTTCACTCGAAGCAAAACTGGATTGAAACTCTCGATTTCTCCTGAAGATTGACCAAAACTGACTAGCAGACCCTTTGGACGCAGACAATCAAGCGACCCTTCAAACGTGGTGAGTCCAACGGAGTCGTATACCACAGGCACGCCTTTTCCGTCAGTAATCTCCTGAACGCGCTGAACGAAATTTTCCTGTGTGTACAAAATTGGAAAATCACAACCATGAGCCGCCGCTTTTTCAGCTTTCTCTTCAGTACTGACGGTTCCGATGACCGTTGCTCCTAAATGTTTTGCCCATTGACAGGCGATCAGGCCCACACCACCCGCAGCTGCATGGAAGAGAATCGTATCGCCGGATTTAACTTTGTATACCTGGCGCAGCAAGTATTGAACGGTCAGACCCTTCAGCATCATTGCAGCGGCTGTTTCGTCGTCGATATGGTCAGGAATTTTCACCAACCGGTCGGCTGGCATGCAGCGTACCTCGGCATAGGCGCCAAGCGGGGGCGACGCGTACGCTACTCGGTCACCCACTGACAGGTCTGTAACATCTGGTCCTGTTGCTTCAACAACTCCAGCACCTTCAAGGCCTGGGATAAATGGAAATCCAGGAGCCGGATACACGCCTGCGCGAAAGTAAACATCAATAAAGTTCAGGCCGACGGCAGTATGTCGCACCAGCACCTCACCAGTTCCGGGATTACCAGGGTCGACATCCTCCCATTTCATCACTGATGCTTCTCCGATCTCATAGACTCGCATTGCCTTAGGCATTGTTATCTCCTTTTAATTTCGTTAAATTGAAACAAACTAGCGATACTACTCGCTACGTTAGCTAGTGGACAGAAGCCCTAGCCTTTAGATTATTTTGAATTCTGTCGTATGCCGCCCGGAACTGTTTGGTTTTTTCCGTGGCGATGTCCATCATTTCTTCGGGCAATCCTTTTGCAACCAGCTTATCCGGGTGGTATTGACTCATTTTTCGGCGATACGCTCGCTTGACTTCTTCGCTGGTGGCACCTTCAGACAATCCGAGCAGTTTATAGTCTTCCGCGAGAGACTTGGTTTCACCGGGAGAAGAGCCTGCTGAACCGCTAGTGATACTCTCGAGAATGCCAGGAAACTCTCGGCTAAGTCCCAGTACATCAGCAATCGTACGAAGGACATCAATCTCAATATCGTCCAGCTTTCCATCCGCCATAGCGCCAGATATTTGAATCTCAAGAAACATCCTCTTCACACTACGTCGATTACCACACTCTTTGGCGAACTGCTGCAGCACCGGCATCAATTCAAAATTGTCTTTCTTACCCTCCCTGAAAAGTTTGATGGCAAATTCACGCTGCTCTTCATTGAGCGACATCCGCTCCATAACGAACTCGGCAAACCTGATTTCATGAGGACTGACATACCCATCAATTTTGGAAATATAGCCGAGCACCGAAAATGTGGATGCATAGAACGCGACCTGACGTCGGTCATTTGGACTGAAGCCGCCTTCTAAATTTTTCTTTAATCCCTTATCAAAAAATCCTCCAACGACATATCCCAGTATGGCGCCAATCGGGCCGCCAAAAGCAAACCCCATCGCACCACCTAAAGCTCGTCCCCACCAGGCCATATTTTCAGTCCACTCTCACCGTCGTTCTGCAAACAAGTAAATTCCCTTATCACCAGATAAACACGCACCAACCAGTACTTTGACAATCCGCTCTTGCAGGTAATGATTTGGGTTCTCCATCTTTAACTACGAGATGCTTACTGCCCTGTTGCACTGTCCAGGATTAGCACAAATTCTTCGTTTGATCAACGATTGAAGAAGTGCTGCCTAGCTCGTTCGAATTGAATGTATTCAATTCGGGTGTATGTTTTTTGTACCATCAGCGTTATTTTACGAAATGGAAAGCGCTATTGAATAACGGACCTCACTTCAAACCAATCCCCACGCGAATCGCTATGAGGGGCTGCGAATCGTATAGAAAGCCTGTCCGGCAATAGAAGAAAGAACAACAAACCCGCCAATCACCGTCAGTAGACCCGGGACTTCGCCTACCACCAACCAAACCCAAAGCGGGCCGAGTACGATTTCCGTCAACGACAGTAGTGTGATTTCTGCAGCTGGAAGATAACGTGCACCTCGGGTAAAGATGATGAGCCCCAATCCGACTTGAAACACACCCATCAGTGCACAGTAAAGCATATCGTTAGCTGTAATTTCAAACCTGGCAGATGAAAAGAAGATGACTGATCCTGATATTACAATTGCCCAGAACCCAGCCCAAAAAACTGCAGGCACCAAATCACTTGAGCGACCCCTGCGCAACAAAACCGCAAAAAGTCCAAATCCGATGGCAGCGATGATTCCCATAATCGTGCCGAATAATGTCCCAAGTTGATAGCCTTCCATCACCATAATTGCGACGCCAAAAATCGCCAGTGCAATAAACCAGAAAAGCGCCACAGATACTTTTTCGCCTAGTATCCACCGTCCTAGCAGGGCAGCGAAAAATGGCGAAGTGGACAATAGAAACAAGGCATTCGCTACCGTCGTGTGAGTAAGTGCATGAATCCATGCACAAAAGGCGGAACCAAGAGCTAAGCCTGCAAAAAAACCGGCCCAGCCACATTCCTTAAAGACCTGAATGGTCTTTCCGCGACGAACGACGATAAAGTAAAGACTAAGGAAGGCGATCAGAGCGACGGAACGAAAAAATAGAATCTGCCATTCGTTAGCATCTTCAATCAGTCGTACAGCAAGCCCAGCAAAACTCCAGAATACGCCCGCTGTCAGAACGAGAGTGACGCCTCTTGCACGGTCGCTGAGTCCGAGAAACGGGGCTAGTGGTGTATTCAATCTGAATGCCCGTTGTTAGGTTGCGAATTAATCACAATGTGTGTGATTCGGCGAAATTTTATTAAAATTTCCTGAAATACGAATTTATTATTTTGTCTCCTCATGCAAAATAGTTATTTTCTTGGGAGACTGACAATATTACCGTTTGTCGTCAAAATTTCGTACACCATATGATTGAAAAAATTGATAAAACCGACCAGGAATGGCAAGCCATTCTAGGTCCAGCAGAATTCCGAATATTACGCAGAGAAGGTACTGAACAGCCGTTCAGCAGTAGTCTGAATAGTGAACATCGCAAAGGCGTTTATCAGTGCAAGGGATGCGGGCTGGCGCTTTTTCACTCGACCGCCAAGTTTAACAGTGGGACGGGCTGGCCGAGCTTTCATTCTGCGATTGAAGGCAACCTTGAAACCAAAACAGATTTCAAATTGATTTTGCCGCGAACGGAGTATCACTGCGCTCGATGTGGCGGACACCACGGGCACGTGTTTAATGACGGCCCGAAGCCTACAGGGAAGCGCTACTGCAGTAATGGAATTGCGCTGGTTTTTGTTCCTGAAGAAGACGATGAGAGTTAGTTCCTGTTCGGATTAAAGCCGCCAAATAGGAATCACACAAACCGCAGCCTCAATTTCTCTTCCCGTTTTGACCGGTAATGTACGCGCGACTCCTGCAACATCCTTGGATAGTTCGATCAATACCGGTATGTATTCTGCTACTGCTGGGCTTGTTGTGGGGTGGAGTACCTAGCATAGCCAAATATGTGATTGCGACAGGTGTCCACCCCTTAAGCTATTCATTCTGGATTTTGAGCATCGCAGCATCGGTGCTGATCACTATCAATTTTGTTTCCGGTCGCAGGCTCCCGCCAAGACGACATCTATTCTTCTATGTTGTTTGCGGAGTGTCGGGTTCCGCGCTTCCCACAACGATCATGTATTACGCAGTTTCCTGGATTCCAGCCGGGTTGATGGCAATTCTGATTGCAGTTGCTCCCATCTTTACGTATTTGTCTGGCATGGTGGTCAAGGTAGAAAAATACCATCCACTTAAGACATTAGGACTGCTACTTGCATTCATTGGAATGCTACTCATTCTGATGCCCGAATCAGTGGCGCAGATGAAAGCTCCGGTATGGGCCATACTTCTAGGACTTTTGACACCTGCGCTTTACGCAGTCAATATCGTATATGCTGCACTTCGTCGCCCCCATTCACTACATACTTTGGACTTGTCGGTGGCTATGATCATCGCTGCCGCAATTACGATGTTTGGTGTTAATGTCCTTTTTGCACCATTTTTCCAGTTATGGAACGCAGAACCGCTGATTGCGCTGTTGGTTCTGTACCATGGAGTCTTAACGGCAATTGCATTTTCTTTGTTCTACTACCTAATAAAGATTTCGGGCGCTCTGTTTTCTAGCCAGGTTGCTTATTCTGCCACTATCTTTGGAATATTGATTGGTGCATATGCGCATGATGAGGTCCTACCCCTGTTTGTGTGGCTGGCGACGGTTGCGATGTTCGCGGCAATCTGGTTTATCCAGAGAGCAAGACAGTTGACCGAAGAAAGCCAGCCTCGCAATCAGTAGTTTCGACCTGTTTCAATCGGAGTGAGAGTTGGCGATCAGTGTGCCAACGCCTTTATCTGTAAAAATTTCTAGCAATGCAGAGTGAGGGATGCGCCCGTCGATGATCTGTACTGTGTGAACACCACCTTCAAGTGCGTGCTGAGCGCACCGCACTTTCGGAAGCATTCCATCAGAAATGATTTGATTGCGCGCCAGCGAATCTAGTTCTTCAGTAGTCAGATAAGAAATCAATTGCCCCGCCTTATCCAGAATCCCTGGCATGTTTGTCAAAATGACAAGTTTTTCGGCTTGAACGGCCTCAGCCACGGCACCGGCGACTGTGTCAGCATTAATGTTGTAGCTTTGCCCGCTACTATCAATCCCGATTGGTGCGATCACAGGTATCTCGTTATTGGCCGAATCGAGTCCTAACTTCTCAGTTAAAACGTTTTCAACCTCACCGACAAATCCAAAATCAACAGGCATTAACGATTCGGGATCAACGATCGTGAGACTGAGCTTTCGAGCTCGAATCAAACCACCCTTCAACCCAGCTCCCAACCCAAACGCTGGCCAGCCTTGATCGGAAATCATCTGAACCAAATCATGATTAATTTCATCAATCACGACCCTTTCGACAATATCCATAGTCTCTCGATCAGTGATTCGCAACCCCTGAACGAATCTAGAATGAAGGGCAGCTTGTTCGATTGCTTTACTGATTTGAGGCCCGCCTCCATGCACAATGATCGGGTTCAAACCAACACTTTTCATCATAACAATATCGCGGCAGAATGCTTCTTGCAGTTCCTTTGATTGCATGGCATTACCGCCGTACTTGACAACGATAATCTTTCCCCGAAATTGGAGAATGTACGGCAGACCTTCAAGCAGTACATCTGCAGATTTTTTTCCTTGGGGCTTTTGATTTGAAATCATATTCAGTTACCGACACTTTTGAATCAAATAAGAAACATGATGCCTGTGTCAGGAAGTTGGAATTCTTGGTCAGAAATTTAATACTGACTCGTTGATTGGATTGATTTTACAGAAAAAATAGCGGTCGACTTTGTGCCGACCGCTAAATACCACAAATCAACAATTAGAAGGAGTAGACTTTTAGTGATTAGTTAATGGCAACTTCAATTTTTCTGGGCTGCACCGGTTCCTTTTTCGGAACAGAAATGCTCAAAACACCATCCTTGTAAACTGCCTGAATATTTTGGTCGTCAACCAGGTCGTTCAACTTGAAAGAACGCATGAAAGTTCCCTGGTATCTTTCCTGACGGATGACGCGTCCTTCAGATTCTTCCGATTTTTCATCGTCCGAACGGACGGTCAAACTCAAAACATCTTCTTTCACCGAAACCTCAATGTTTTCTTTGGAAATTCCGGGAAGATCTGCAATAACCTGATACTCAGCATCGGTTTCCTTGATGTCAACTGCCGGAACTCGGCCGACAGAATTCAGCGAAGGTCCCTGGTGCGTACTGGGCAAAAATTCATTCCAATTTTGCATCACTGAAGAAATCAGGCTGTCATTAAAACTTCTAATTCCATTGTTGCGAATTAATGAATTCATAACGTAAGTTACCTCGAAATATTTGGTTGCAAAATTAACTTGTTTAAGTGAATTTCTAATCTCAATATGGAGACTCTGTCTAAACTTTTCAAGTCCAGTTCGACCAATTCAGCGAACTGGGATAGGACAGCAGATTCACCTTCGGCTTATCTGTTCCAAATCAAATTCAATACATCGAACTGGAAATCGAACCGCGCATTTCAGCCATCACCGCAACTCGAAAACTGCGTCGTGGCATTGCACAAACTGTCAAAGAGTTTCTATAAGTAATGACGAACTCTTAGGTTTCAAGTCACCGAATTCCGCTTCTTTGTGAGACGGCAAAACGGCGTTTTTTGCGGCAGTTCCAAACGTTCAAAGGATCTCTGAACCAGTAGGAAAATCAGTCTCTAGATAGATTTGCAATAGGATGCCGTCAGCATTCTTTTTGACTAACGCCGGTTTCGGCAAGCTGCCGCACAATGCGGCAAGGGCACTGGGGAAATTGAGTTTGGTTCTAAATCTGTTTCAGAACTGAATCAGAGAATGTAGCGGGAAAGTTCTTCGTCTTCTACCAATCCTTTCAGTTCATTGTCAACAAAATCCTGATCGACTACAACTGATTCGCCGCTTCGGTCTGCAGCTTCAAAGGATGTCTTTTCCAACAACCGTTCCATCACCGTGTGCAGTCGGCGGGCACCAATGTTTTCCGTTGACTCATTGACTCGCCATGAGTATTCAGCGATGGTGTTCACGCCGGACTGTTCAAATGTAAGGTCAAGGCCTTCTGTCTTCATGAGTTCTGTGTACTGTTCAGTGAGCGAACTGTCGGTTTCGGTCAATATTCGTACAAAATCTTCTGTGGTTAGCGCATCCAGTTCCACTCGAATAGGCAAACGACCCTGCAATTCGGGAATCAGGTCTGCTGGTTTGGAAACCTGAAACGCACCTGACGCAATAAACAGTATGTGATCCGATTTGACCATCCCATGTCTGGTGCTGACAGTTGATCCCTCAATCAGCGGCAAAAGATCACGCTGCACCCCTTCACGCGAAACATCAGGGCCGTGACTGTGGGACCGTCCCACGATTTTGTCAATTTCATCCAGAAATACAATACCGTTCTCCTCTACACTACGGATTGCTTCCAACTTGATATCTTCATCGTTGATCATCCGCTCAGCTTCTTCGTCGGTTAGCAATTTCATGGCCTGACTAACGGTAACCCTGCGCGTGCGACTCTTCTGACCACCCATATTCTGCATCATGCTCTGCAACTGATTAGTCATTTCTTCGAGCCCTGGGGGTCCAAAAATTTCAACACCGACAGTCGCATTGAAATCAATGTCAACCTCCTGCTTGTCAAGTGTGCCTTCGCGAAGCATTTGACGCAGTTTCTTGCGGCCTGGACCATCTTCCCGCTCTTCATTCTGATCATCTTCCGATTTTTTTCTGGGCGGTGGGAGTAATGCATCCAGAACGCGTTCTTCGGCTGCAGCTTCCGCTTGCACCTTGACTTTTTCAACACACTCTTCGCGTACCAGCTTAATTGACATATCCAGCAAGTCCCGGATAATTGAATCGACTTCGCGTCCAACGTAACCGACCTCGGTGAACTTAGATGCTTCTACTTTGATAAACGGCGCATTCGCCAGTCTCGCCAAGCGCCGGGCGATTTCCGTTTTTCCCACTCCGGTCGGGCCAATCATCAGAATGTTCTTTGGTGTAATTTCGGTTCTCAATTCCTCATTAGGCACATTCATTCGTCGCCAGCGATTACGAAGGGCATTGGCAACTGCGCGCTTGGCATCCACCTGACCAATAATGTGCTTGTCAAGCTCTTGCACAATCTCCCGTGGTGTCATGGTAATATCCGACACTCGATTTAACCCTCCAATTCCTCTATGACTAATTTGTTATTGGTATATACGCAAATCTCGCTAGCAATTTTGAGACTTCTTTCAACGATTTCGCGAGCACTAAGATCCGTCGACTCCAACAGTGCCTGGGCTGCGGCTTTTGCATAGTTGCCACCAGAACCAATTGCCATTAACCCGTGTTCAGGATCAATCACATCTCCGTTGCCTGAAATCATTAATGATTTATCGCGATCACAGACAATCAGCAATGCTTCCAATCTGCGTAAATACCGGTCGGATCGCCAGTCCTTGGCCAACTCATACGCAGCTCGGACAAGATTACCTGATCTTTCTTGAAGTTTGCCCTCAAAGCGATCAGTCAATGTCAGTGCATCTGCGGTGCTGCCTGCAAAACCCGCAAGAACTCGATTGTTGTAGAGACGTCGAACCTTGCTTGTGTTTGACTTAATAACGGTGTCTCCCATTGACACCTGACCGTCTCCACCTAAAACAACCTTGCCACTCCTTCGAACGGACAAAATGGTGGTACTTCGAATCCTAAAACGATCATCTTGAGAATGGTTCGAACTCAATTACTTGACCAGTGTAAGGTGTGGTTTTCCTGGTGGGGAGGTCGATTTAGCGTCTGGTTCTTCGCTTTCGTCGACCTCGGAACTGACTTCTGCCTGCGAAAGCGCCAGTAGATGCAGTCCCTCATGTGTTTCGCGGGTAAATATGGCAATCACTGCATTGAAAGGAATCGCAACGTCAAATGACCGACCGGTAAATCGAGTTTTGAATACTACGAAGTCATCTTCATATGAAAACCCGTCGACTGCCTGATCATGCACATTTAATACCACTTCACCGTCGTGAGCCTGAATTTGCTCTAGGGGTAATGAAATTTCGGGACTGTCAGCGTTAATCAACAACTGCGGTGTCATGCCCGAATCCATCGACCAGAATCGAATGGCATCGATTAGGTAAGGAATTTTTGATTTCACGTCGATTCTAAGTTGGTTGCAACTCTCGCTCATAGGGGCTCAGGCTTCTAGCAAACGATACTCGTTTGAACAGTCGGTGAGAATAAGTATTCAACACTCGAGCCTGCGATGGTATTTCAATTCCATAGTGCGGTAAACGCCAAAGCAACGGTGCAAAAAAGCAATCAACTAGTGTAAATTCATCTTCCAGCCAGAATTGCTGAGAACTGAAATAATGAGCCATTACGCACAAATCCCGAAGAATTCTGTCGCGCAGCGGTTTAGGCGGTCTTTGTTTTTTCTCCTCATACTGTCGTAATTTGGTAAACCAGTCACGTTGCGCCCGATAAACCATCATTCGCACGCGGCTTCGGTTTACGGGGTCCGGCGGCATTAACGGTGGATGAGGCAGGCGATCATCCAGATACTCAGCAATAATATGCGAGCCGTACAACACCAGCTCGCGATCAATCAAAGTCGGACTTTCTCCGTAGGGATTGTTTTCAGTTATCCAATTGGGATTAGCTGAAAGGTCGACATACTCTACATCGCACTCAACTTCCTTTTCATGGAGAACCATTCGACAGGCATGCCCTTCTATGCATGAAGCAGTCGAATAGAGCGTCATTCCCGCCCGACGCGTCTGAAAGGCATCATTCATTTAGCACCCTCGAAATAATGGGGTTACTTATTCTTCCGATATAAGAATGTGAGGATTGAGGCAGTATTTTAAGTGCTAATGGATGTCTTTCCAATATTCCTTCTTGAGATAGTAAGCGATGACGGTAAACACAGCCGTAAAAATTAAGACCCAAATTCCAATGTTGTAGCGAACCAGTTTAGCCGGTTCCGCAACATATACCAGGAAATTGGTCAGGTCCCGCACAACCCTGTCGTACTCTTCGCGTGTCGAATTTTCCTGCACGCGGTACAGTACGTGAGGCATTGCAACATCCGCAAACAGGTCATTGTCCCAGCCAGTGTTTGAACTTTCATCAACTCTGAAACTTCGCAGGAAGGTATAAACCCAGTCCGGGCTTCGAGACCGTGCAATCAGACTCAGGTCTGGTGGTGCTGTACCAAACCACCGCTTTGCATCTTCCTCCGACATATTGACATCCATCACATCGCCGGGTTTTTGAGAAGGCTGCAGAA
Source organism: Gammaproteobacteria bacterium (assembly GCA_022823405.1). Taxonomy (GTDB): domain Bacteria; phylum Pseudomonadota; class Gammaproteobacteria; order Arenicellales; family JAJDZL01; genus JAJDZL01. The sequence goes on along the minus strand of JAJDXD010000031.1, from coordinate 2,282 downwards.
AATTGCTGCGCAACACATCATCGCTTATGCCAAGATCTTCAGCCATGCGGTTATAGCGCATGTATTTGATGCCATGGCACGACAGGCAATAACTGGCGAAAGTCGCGGCACCCTTTTGCAGAGATGCTCTGTCACTCAGATTGATGTGCACTGAATCCAAATTTTCGTCACCGCCGCCCGCAGCGTAACTACCGCCAGCGACTGCCAGAAGTAAAACGGCAAATACTAGTCTAATCATCATTTCATCGTCACCCGATCAGGCACCGGCTTCACGGGATCAAGCCGCGAATAGATCGGCATCAACAAAAAGAAGGCAAAGTAGAGAAAGTAGCAAATTTGCGCCCAAGTCACATTAGTAAATAGAAATAGATCAATTGACTGTGGATTTTTTGTTCCCAAGTATCCAAGCAGCACAAAGGCGATCACAAACACCGTCAGTGCTGTCTTAAACATCCAACCCCGATAACGAATTGATTTAACTGGTGATCGGTCAAGCCACGGCAACAGAAACAGCAAAAATATCGCAAGTCCCATGGAAATCACACCCCATAGTTTGGCATCGACACCAAATAATGGGTACGTTACCGCACGCAAAATTGAATAGTATGGAGTGAGATACCAAAGTGGAATAATGTCTGGAGGAGTTTGCAGGGCATTCGCCGGCTCAAAGTTTGCCCGTTCAATAAACCAGCCGCCAACCTCTGGAACAATGAATGTAATTCCGAAAAATACGAAAAGAAAAACGCCAACTCCAAAAAGGTCTTTCACCGTGTAGTAGGGGTGAAAAGGAATGCCATCTTTTGGCTTCCCGGATTCGTCCTTATCCTTTTTGATTTCAATTCCATCCGGATTATTCGACCCGGTCTTGTGCAAGGCCACCAAGTGAATGAACACCAGACCGCACAGCATTAAAGGAACTAGAATTACATGGAACGCGAAGAATCGGGTCAAGGTTGCATCTGATACAACAAAGTCGCCGCGAATCCACTCTGCCAAACCTTCACCGATAAATGGGATCGCACCAAACAGCGAAATAATCACTTGGGCACCCCAGTAGGACATGTTACCCCAGGGCAACAGGTATCCAAAAAACGCCTCGGCCATCAGCGTGAGATAGATAATCATGCCGATAATCCAGAGCAGTTCTCGTGGTCCTTTGTAGGAACCATAGAGTAAACCACGGAACATGTGCAGGTAGATAACGACAAAGAACAAAGATGCGCCGGTTGAATGCAGGTAGCGCATCAGCCAACCCCATGACACATCCCGCATTATGTGTTCGACAGAGTCAAACGCAAGTTCTGTATCAGGTTTGTAGTGCATCGTGAGAAAGATTCCGGTAATAATCTGAATTACCAGAACAACAATGGCAAGCGAACCGAAAAAATACCAAATATTGAAGTTTTTCGGTGCGTAGTACTTCGAGAGGTGCTCTTCCCAGAACGAGATTATTGGATAACGGTCATCGAACCATTTGAGAATTCTGTTCATTACGCCAAATCTTCCGGGTCAGTGTCTATACCAACTTCGACTAGGTTTTCGGACAAAAATCTGTGGGGTGGGACTTCAAGATTCGTAGGTGCTGGGACACCCTTGTACACCCGGCCTGCAAGGTCAAATTTAGAACCGTGGCACGGGCAGAAAAATCCGCCTTCCCATTCCGCATCGACTTCTCCAGGACTCAGTTTCTCCAACGGCGAACAACCCAGGTGTGTACAAAGTCCTACCAGAACCAATACTTCTGGATTAATGGATCGCGCTTCATTCTGTGCATAAGCAGGCTGTTGCTCTTCTTCTGAATTGGGATCAGCCAATTCTCCAGCAACTTTGGAGAGTGTTTCCAGCATTTCGGGGGTTCGCCGAACCACCCAGACTGGCTTACCACGCCATTCAAATTTCAGAAGTTTACCCGGCTCCAAGTCGCTGATATCTACCTGGACTGGTGCACCCGCTGCACGGGCTTTGGCAGATGGTGTCATGCTGGCTACGAAAGGCACCGCAGCCAAGACAGCACCAGCTGCACCGACACCGGAGGTCACGCCAGTCAAGAATCTCCTGCGATTTTTGTCGACTTGCTCGTCAACCATTCTTTTCCCTCTACTTGTTTTTTTCAATCAAAAATGCCCCAAATCTTGCGAGAATCAATTGGAGGGCGACATGCTGGCCGCATAGTGGGATTGGGGCAATACGGCGGAAAATTATAGCAAAATGAAATGGATTTGATTTTTTAGTATGCAAAATTTTGCTTTAATTTCCTTTTTGATTGAATCGAATATTCATTC
>JAJDXD010000083.1 GCA_022823405.1 Gammaproteobacteria bacterium | reverse complement strand
CGGGTACTGGTTACAACGCTAACCAAACGCATGGCAGAGGACTTGACAGATTACCTGAGTGAACACTCAGTAAGAGTTCGATATCTTCATTCTGATATTGATACAGTCGAACGTGTTGAGATCATTCGCGACTTACGCGCCGGTCTGTTCGATGTTCTAGTGGGCATCAATCTATTGCGCGAGGGACTGGATATTCCTGAAGTCTCTCTGGTTGCGGTTTTGGACGCCGACAAGGAGGGATTTTTACGTTCATCAAGCTCTCTGATTCAGACGATTGGGCGTACTGCGAGAAATGTTAATGGTAGAGCAATCCTGTATGCGGATGAAGTAACAAGGTCCATGCGAAGCGCAATCGACGAAACCAATCGACGCCGAGATAAGCAACTGCACCACAACGAGGTTCACGGTATCTCTCCAGAAACCATCGAAAAAGAAGTTAAGGACATTATTGATGGTGTTCAGGCGAGAGGAAATCTGAGAAGACGAAAGGGTGGTCGAACTCGTGACGCAATTGAGGAAACGGTCAGTTTGTCAGTTGAAATCGACTTACAAAATCAGGGGCAGGTTGCACGAGAACTTAAGAAGTTAGAGCGGCAAATGCAAAAGTACGCGGCTAATCTCGAATTCGAACAGGCTGCCCGAACGCGGGATCAGATCAAGGAACTGAAAGAGATGGTATTTCTATCTGCATCGTAAGCAGGTTGAATTTAGTGAATGATAGGTATAGCCAATTAGCATTCACAATCATATATTTACAGTTTTAGGATGGTTTCGTGAAAGTAGTGCCAATTACAAAATTCCATGAACAATGCCTGGCGCTACTTGATCAGATTGATGATGAAGACTTGATTGTACAAAGCACGGAAAACCGACTGTTCGCATTGATCAGTACCATAATCACCATGCGGAGTTGATCGGTCTCATTTAAGTATTGAGAATTCGGTGCAATCACTGCACAGGACCCGCTTGCGATGCCGAACGTATCTGGCTTTTGACCAACTTAGAACCTGGTGTCGGTTCAGTTTTTTGACGTGGCAATGTCTCGATTAATCGACGCAAATTCCCATTTGATTGTGTTATATTTTTCTCCCTATCGAGAGCGAATTCGATTTGCGGGCGCATAGCTCAGGGGGAGAGCACTTGCTTGACATGCAAGAGGTCCCTGGTTCAATCCCAGGTGCGCCCACCACTCCTGTATATATCTGCGCGTTGCTTTTACTGGTCAGTTAGTACAGCATGCCAATTGACACTCAGACAGCTCCTTCGAGCCCGTTTGAGCCATACAGCCAGGCTATCGTGTTGCACCAATCGTGTTCTGATTTAGCACCCATTATTCGATCACGCAAATCTGCATGAGCTCCGGAACTGTGATAGATGTGATCGCCTATGAGCCTCGACATAAGCTGCACCTTGGCAGTTCGGAGATATCGTCTTTTTTTGTAGTTGTCAAAGGCAATTTCAACTTCACCTTCCTGCCGCTCCATTTCATCTGCTAGACAGACTGCATCTTCTAGTGCCATGCAAGCGCCTTGAGCAAAATACTGTAGCATTGGATGCGCGGCGTCACCGAGTAAGGTGACCCGGCCATCAACCCAAACTTCGGATGGTTCGCGGTCGCATAGAACCCATAATCTCCAGTCTCTGCCGTGATCAATAATTTGGCTCGCAATAGGGTTGATGTGCTCAAATCCCTGTCGAACTTCTTCATGTGACACAGGTTTGCCAGCAACAGGTTCCGGTGCATCATTGTGGAATGTTACGACAAGATTAAACGCCTTCCAACTCGATAAGGGATAGTGAACAATGTGACACTTGGGACCCGCCCAAAGTGTTGCCGCATTCCAGCGTATTTCGGCCGGCATGTCTTCAGTTGGGATTACAGAGCGATAAGTGGTGTGCCCGGATACTCTTGGTGCACCATCACCGATCAATTGTGCCCGAATGTTGGACCATAAACCATCTGCGCCGACAAGAGCGGACCCAAAAACTTGTTCAGACCCTTCTATATCTGCGCGCACTCGTTGGTCGGATTGAGTGTAGCCTGTCACCCGACTGTCAGTCCGTAATTCAACCAGATCATGGTCAATGCAAGCTTTCAGAAACACACCATGAAGATCACCACGATGTACGACAGCATACGGATTCTTGAAGCGACTTCGGAATTCGCCATCCAGCGGAATCCGGGTAATTTCATGACCAGAGAGGGCGTCCATTAGTCGAAGGCTGTCAATGTAAATCGCCATGTTTCGAGCGATATCACCGACACCTAGAAAATCAAATGAATGAAACGCATTGGGTCCTAACTGAATTCCAGCGCCAATTTCGCCAAACTCGGGTGCTTTCTCCAAAACCAGAGAAGGAAAACCTTTTTGCGCAAGCCCTAGAGCAGTGGCAAGACCACCGATACCTCCACCCACAATCAATACACGCTTTGCTTCATTCTGGTTCAATTAAATATCCACAGTTGCAGTCAGCCTTTGCTGGTACGTAAAGAGGCTTTACTGATTTGTTTTTCTTTAGTGGGAGTTACTTTTATCAAGAATGTCAGACTAAGTTTATTGGAATCTGATTACTGATGATTTTTTGAAGGAGTGTGGCATTTGCACAGCGTTGTCATTCATCGTATTACTAAATTACTTTCAGAGTTCTTCATGATGTAACTTCCTAATTTTCCGAAAGAATTTCACAGCTCCCACAATCCAGCAACTTCTAATTTCTATCCATTTAGCACACAGAGTTCCTAGCGAGTAAGTAAATCTGCAGGTAAAAATCTGAAGTTATTAACACAAGGATGATATCATTGATTACATCATGCCGGCGTAAAGTTGGCTAAACTCGAAACTAACTTTCTGCAGAGGTAGATATGGCAAGTTTACTTGTACGAAACATTGATGATGAAATTGTAGCGGCTTTAAAACGACGAGCTGGACAGAAAGGCATTAGTGCAGAAGCTGAACATCGAAATATATTGACTGCTGCGCTGTCCGAGCCTCAAAAAAGAAGTTTTGCCGAAGTCATCCAGTCGATCCCGCCAGTGGGTCGTGACGACGATTTTTTACCAACTCAAGATGAACTACCGAACCGTGTATTTACTTGACACCAATATCGTCAGTGAGTTTCGAAAAAAGTCAAAAATCAACTCCGGTGTTCACGCGTTCCTGTCACAAACGGTAAAAGAAAATCAGCGACTGTATCTTAGCGTCATAACCATTGGTGAACTGAGACGAGGCGTTGAAATGATTCGGAATCGTGGTGATCGTAATCAAGCTAAATTGCTCGAAACATGGCTTGAGGAAGTCACCACAGAATATCGCAATCATCTGCTCTCTTTCACTGAACCCGAAGCGCAGGTGTGGGGTCAATTGCGCGTAACTCACCATCAGAATTCACACGACAAGCAAATCGCTGCGACAGCGCTGACTCATGATCTATGCGTGGTTACGAGAAATATCTCTCATTTCAAGGATACTGGTGTTCGATTGCTTAATCCATTTACAGAAATCGAATAGCAGATTCAAGAATGCTCAGAAACTAAATGAATCAACATGCGATGCGCATTTCATTCATCCAACTCATCGTGCTGCTTCAGCACACTTTACTGTGCGAAAGACCATATATTTTTAGATAACAACAATCCATCATCGAAAAATACCAAAATTTAGAAAATTGTCTAAAACATCTACAACATATAATGACGGTTCTTCATCAACTGAAGCCGAAGTTTGATGCCGTTCGGCATCACAAGTTCCCAATTTCAACCAGTTTCAAATAGTTAGGTATGTCGACTGTTTCTTTGCCTGATGGCTCAAAAAAAGAATACGCGTCCAGTGTAACCATTGACGCAGTTGCCGCTGATATCGGTTCAGGTCTGCGAAAAGCAGCAATTGCCGGTGAGTTCAATGGAAAACTGTGCGATACGTCTTACTCAATTGATGAACACGGTTCACTTCGAATAATCACGGGTAAGGACGATGCAGGGCTTGAAATAATTCGGCATTCAAGTGCCCATTTGCTGGCACAAGCGGTCAAGCGGCTATTTCCTGAAGCACAAGTTACGATCGGCCCTGTCATAGAAGATGGGTTTTACTACGACTTTGCCTATGAACCCGGTTTTTCTGAGGATGATCTTTCCAAAATTGAGAATTGCATGCAAGAAATCGCTTCAGAAAAACTTCAAGTCAATCGAGAAGTTGTTGATCGGGAAGAAGCTGTTTCGATGTTTCGCAACATGGGAGAGGAATACAAGGCAAAAATCATCGAAGATCTGGATGATGATGAAGTCATCTCACTTTATCGACAGGGTGATTTTGTCGATCTTTGTCGAGGGCCACACGTTCCGCATACCGGTTTTCTCAAAGCATTCAAGCTGACAAAACTTGCAGGAGCCTACTGGCGAGGTGATTCAAATAACGAAATGCTGCAGCGCATTTATGGAACTGCCTGGACTACAAAAGCCCAACTTGAGGAATATCTAGACAGACTGGAACAGGCGAAAGCACGCGATCACCGTCGTTTGGGCACTGAACTCGATTTGTTTCACTTTCAGGAAGAAGCGCCAGGCATGGTTTTCTGGCATGAGAAAGGGTGGACTTTGTATCGACTTGTAGAGTCTTATATCCGGGATCTGCTCAAAGAGTACGACTATACAGAGGTTCATACTCCACAACTAATCGACCGATCGCTGTGGGAAAAGTCGGGACACTGGCAAACCTTTAAAGAGAACATGTTCACTACAGAAATTGAGGACAAGTTCTATGCGCTTAAGCCCATGAATTGCCCCGGGCATGTTCAGGTATTTAATCAGGGACTTCGAAGTTATCGGAGCTTGCCGCTTCGGCTTTCAGAGTTCGGTGTAGTGCATCGCTATGAGCCATCTGGCACTCTTCACGGACTTTTGCGAGTGAGGCGTTTCACTCAGGACGATGCGCATGTATTCTGTACCGAAGATCAGATTAAAACCGAGGTCGATACTCTGATTGAAATCTCTCTGCGTCTCTACGATCATTTTGGATTTAGAGAAGTTCAAGTCGGGTTGTCAACTCGTCCGGAAAAACGAGTCGGTGCTGATGATCTTTGGGATAAGGCAGAAAGTGCACTTGAAACTGTCTTGAATGAGCGTGGCATGAATTTTAGAACCTATGCTGGGGAAGGGGCGTTTTACGGTCCAAAGATTGATTTCGTGCTCAAGGACTGCATCGGACGGGACTGGCAGTGCGGCACAATTCAGCTTGATTTCTCCATGCCAGGTCGATTGGGTGCTACATATATCGAAGTTGATGGTTCGAAACAAACACCGGTAATGATTCATCGCGCAATTCTCGGATCACTTGAACGCTTCATTGGAATTCTGATTGAAGAACATGCTGGCAAATTTCCCGTTTGGCTTGCACCAATTCAGGCAGTTGTCATGAATATTTCTGAAGCTCAGTTTGATTATTCTGTTAAAATAAAACGTTTACTGGAAAAAGCCGGAATTCGTACCGCGATAGATGTACGAAATGAAAAGATCGGCTTCAAAATTAGAGAGCAGACACTTCAAAAGATACCCTATCTATTGGTTGTGGGGAATCGAGAGGTACAAGAGGAGTCTGTTTCGGTACGAACTCAGGACGGTAAAGACTTGGGTTCCTATGCCATTGAGTCATTCATTGCATTAGTCAATGAGGAATCTAGTACCGAGACTTAACACTAGGAGGACTGGATACGGCTACTGAAAAGTTACATCGGATCAATTCTCAAATTGATGCCGAAAACGTACGCTTGGTCGATGAAGAGGGACAGCAGGTAGGAATCGTTAGTCTAGATCAGGCGCTCGAATTCGCTGAGGAAGCGGTGCTTGATTTGGTTGAAATTGCACCGAATGCTGAACCTCCTGTTTGTCGTGTGATGGATTACGGTAAGTATCGTTATGCTGCAAGCAAAAAACAGCATCATGCCAAGCGAAGACAAAAACAGATTATTGTTAAGGAGGTCAAGTTTCGACCAGGTACCGATGTCGGTGACTATGATGTTAAGTTGGGACGCTTGAAGAAGTTTTTACAGGCAGGCAACAAAACGAAAGTCACTCTTCGTTTTCGAGGACGGGAAATGAACCATCCTGAATTGGGCCGTAGCATGCTCAGTCGGGTAGAACAGGACCTGGCGGACATTGCAGTCGTTGAACAGGAACCAGTCATGGAAGGCCGGCAAATGGTCATGCTGTTGGCTCCGCAGAAACCGTAAAAATCAGGAAATGTAAACTGCCATAGTAATCATGCCAAAGATGAAGACCAAAAGAAGCGCAGCGAAGCGCTTCAAAACCACCGGATCCGGGAAACTCAAACGCGGACATTCTCACGCGTCTCATATCTTGACGAAGAAGTCAACCAAACGAAAACGCGGGCTGAGAAAACCAGGTTTAGTTCACACCTCGGATGCCAACAGAGTCCGAGACATGTTGCCCTACGCTTGATGGAAGAGGACCTCAGAACATGCCAAGAGTTAAACGCAGCGTAGCCGCCAGGGCGCGTCACAAAAAAGTACTAAAGCAAGCCAAAGGCTATCGTGGTGCGAGAAAAAATGTATTTCGAGTCGCCAAACAGGCGGTTACGAAAGCTGGACAGTATGCCTATCGCGACCGACGTCGCAAGAAGCGGGATTTCCGGTCTCTGTGGATCATTCGTATTAATGCTGCTGCACGTGAATGCGGACTTACCTATAGCACTCTAATGCGAGGACTCAAACTCGCCAATATCGAACTCGATCGTAAATCGCTGGCATCAATTGCCGTCAATGATCGAGAAGCATTTTCATTGCTGGCGGATAAAGCCAAGTTTCAATTAAGCCAGTAGCGGATTCCACTTCGCTACTGAGTGCGTCTTTCCACGAGACGGTCACGTTACGGTTGAGTGCGAAAATGAGTGAAATTCAATCACTTGATGATGTCGTTGCGCGCGCCACTGCGGAAATTGAGGCAGTCGAAAGTGAACGTGAACTTGACAGTGTCCGTGTTGCATACCTCGGGAAGAAAGGTGTCATCACGGCGCAATTGAAGTCGATTGGCTCCTTGCCGGTTGAAGAACGCCCTACAGCGGGTAAAGCCATCACTTCGGCCAGGAGTGTGATTGAAGAGCTGCTTAAGTTCAAGCGGCAAGCATTACTCCAGAATGCCCACACCAAGCGCCTGGAGTCAGAAAGAATTGATGTGACACTTCCAGGTCGCCGTAACCTTAGTGGTGGCCCTCATCCCTTATCCAGAACTCTGATACGCATGCAGGAGATTTTTCTAAGCATCGGTTTTGATATTGCTGTAGGGCCTGAGATTGAAGATGACTACCACAACTTCGAGGCTTTGAATATTCCTGAAAACCATCCTGCACGGGCCATGCAGGATACATTTTATTTTCCCGACGGTAGACTTTTACGAACGCATACTTCGCCTGTTCAGATTCGGTACATGGAAACTCATAAGCCACCAATTCGAGTGGTGGCACCTGGGCGCGTCTATCGCTGCGATTCTGATATCACACATACACCGATGTTTCATCAGCTGGAGGGCCTTGTTGTCGATGAAACCACGACATTTGCGGACCTGAAAGGGGTGCTTGAATATTTTGTTTCGGAGTTTTTCGAAGAGAAGCTTAAACTTCGATTTCGACCCTCATACTTTCCCTTTACGGAACCGTCGGCTGAAGTTGATATCAGTTGTGTCTTCTGTCACGGAGATGGTTGCAATGTTTGCAAAAGAAGTGGGTGGCTCGAAGTTCTGGGATGCGGGATGGTTCATCCAGCCCTTTACAAAGATGTTGGTATTGATGGAGAACGCTTTGTCGGCTATGCCTTCGGCTTGGGCGTAGAACGTTTCACGATGCTGCGATACGGTGTAAACGATCTTCGTTTGTTCTTCAGAAATGATCTTGACATGCTGAGTCAGTTCAAATAGATACAGATGCATTGTCATGTTAGTTAACATTCAATGGCTAAAAGAATGGGTTGCTTTCGACTATTCGACTGAGGAACTTTCCAACCGTTTAACGATGGCTGGATTGGAAGTTGATTCCATCAGTCCGGTTATACAATGCGATGATCGGGTAGTGGTTGGGGAAGTAAAGTCAGCAACTCTGATCGATGAAGCCAAACACATTTCACTCTGTTGTGTTGATGTTGGACAGGATTCCGATGTTCAGGTGGTCTGCGGTGCACCGAATGTACGACCAAACGGGAAGTATCCTTTGGCGTTGCCTGGCAGTAAAGTAGGCGACAGGACGATTACTGAGGTGGAAATCTACTCAAGAAAATCTGCCGGGATGCTGTGCTCAGCTGCGGAGCTTGGTTTGGGAGACGTAGCTGGCGGACTGTTGGATTTGGACGCTGCTGCACCAGTTGGTCAGACACTCAATACGTATCTGAATCTGGAAGACTTCGTGCTCGGTCTCCAACTCACACCGAATCGAGCTGATTGTTTGAGCATTCGGGGAGTTGCACGAGAAATTGCAATTCTTGCAAGCACTCAAATCAAATCACAAAATCTCACTGACATCGAAGCGCAGTCAGGATGTGGCATTCCAGTTCAAATTGAAAGTCCGGAAGATTGCCCGGTATTTTGCAGAAGGGTGATCGACAACATTCAGAGCGGAGCCAGGACGCCAGATTGGATGAAACAAAGGTTGCAGAGAGTGGGCCTTCGAAGTATCCATCCCATCGTTGACATTACCAATTATGTCATGATGGAAATGGGGCAGCCCATGCATGCATTTGATACCGAAGTTATTGATTCTTCTGAAATCATTGTTCGTCACTCAAGAGCAGGTGAAAAGCTGGTTCTGCTGGATGGTGAATCACTGGAGCTTGGCCCGGGCATGTTGATGATAACAGACAGCAATGGACCCATTGCTTTAGCAGGTGTTATGGGAGGCGAGTTCAGCGGAATTGGCGAACAGACCTCTAGCATTATGCTAGAAGCTGCATTCTTTTCTCCACACGCCATCCGTCGCTCAGTGTCTAAATTTGGAATGCACACAGATGCATCTCACCGATTTGAAAGGGGAGTAGACCCCACTGGACAGCGAGCTGCAATCGAAAGAGCAACCAAATTGATTCTCGAAATCACCGGTGGAGTTCCCGGACCAACAGAGGAAATCAGGTTCAATCAGCATATTGAGGCAAAACAACCATGTCTTGTTCGACACTCTCGCGTCAATCGGGTATTAGGATTGGATTTAGATTACGAGACCGTGGAATCTGTAATGCATGCGGTGAACGAATCTGTAACTGCGGTCGAAACAGGATGGAAGGTCGTGCCACCCGCTTATCGATTTGATCTGACTGAAGAGCATGATCAGGTTGAGGAAGTCGCACGGGTTTATGGGTATGACAAAGTTCCTACTCGAATGAACTTTGAACCTGGCGTGTACCGAAACCTGAGCGAGAAGCATGTTTCTGTGACCTCTGTTCGAGACATGCTGCATTCACTTGGATACTACGAAGCCATCACGTACAGTTTTGTTGACCCGGCGTTGCAAAAAAAGATCCAGCCAGGTGCAAATGGATTTTTCTTGTCTAATCCTATTGCAGAAAATTTGTCGGTTATGCGAACCAGTTTATGGCCAGGTTTGATCGGTTCTTTTCTGGAAAATTACCGTCGCGGCAAAGAGAGTATTCGATTTTACGAAGTAGGCAGAATTTTTCCGCCTGGCGGTGAGATCAACAAGTTAGGCGGACTCATTTACGGCAATGCTGCTCCTATTCAATGGGGAGTTCAGCAACGAAAAGTCGATTTTTTTGACCTTAGGGGCGATCTTGAGAGATTGGTAGAATTGACCGGTAATTCAGACCAATTGGAGTTTGAGTCAGAGCACGTTGATGGATTGCATCCAGGTCGCTCTTCGCGCATTTACCTCAGTGGAAACAGTATCGGAGTTGCCGGCCAGGTTCACCCCGATGTACTAGATGAAGTGAATTCTAGAGAAGCCATTTATGTATTTGAAATGGTGTTGGATGTAATTTTGTCTCGAAGTGTGACATCATACAAAACGATCTCTCGTTATCCAGCCGTTACCAGAGATTTATCACTTGTAATTAAAGCCACTCAGAACGTTTCCGAAGTTACGGAAGCGATTGAACGGACTGCAGGAAATTCACTCGAATCTTTATCTTTGTTTGATGTATATTTTGACATTGATTCAGCAAACACCTTAAAGAGTGTGACTTATAGATTGATATTTCGGTCAAATGCACGGACTTTGACTGATGCTGAAGTTGAATCCAGTGTGCAACAGGTTTTGAGTGAGTTACACCGTAGATTTGATGCGACCTTGAGAGAATAGGCCTAACCAATGAGTAAATCTGTAGTTGTCAAGTCTGATCTTGTTAATGAGATAAATAACACGCTAGGATTAAACCAACGTGAAGCAAAAGATTTTGTTGAAAAGTTTTTTGAAGAGATTCGTTGTGTGCTGGAGCGTCACGAAGACGTTAAACTGTCGGGTTTTGGACGCTTTAGCGTGAGACACAAATCACCTCGCCCAGGACGCAACCCAAAGACTGGCATTGATGTGGAAATAAAGGAACGAACTGTTGTAACCTTTCGTGCCAGTAATAAACTTCGCGAAATGACAGTCAACTACCAACCAGACGACACCCCCCAAGACTAGTTGGATTATTGTGGACTAACGGATGGCGCGTAATCATCTGGTAGGGACCCCAAAAATCCCAAATAAGCACTACTTCACAATCGGTGAAGTCAGTAAGTTTTTCTCCATCGAGCCCCACGTGTTGCGATACTGGGAACAGGAGTTTGAGGAACTGAAACCAGTTCGTCGCCGCGGAAAGCGTCGCTATTACACCCGACGTGAGGTTGAATTAGTTGGCACCATCGTTGATTTGCTCTACAACATGGAATTCACAATCAGCGGTGCACGCAAACAGCTAAAGAATCGAAAGCGAGAACCTTCGTTGCAAAATGACGAAGTTCAAGCTGAGATTAAAGAAGCCGTTGGCCAATTGAATAAGGCATTGAATATTCTTTCTCCCAGTTAACTTACTGAATTTCGGGGCGTAGCGCAGTCTGGTAGCGCACTTGCATGGGGCGCAAGAGGCCGGAGGTTCAAATCCTCTCGCCCCGACCAATTGTCATTCGATTTTGTTTCTGTTCAACTTTTTACGAGGTAACTTAAATGTCAGTAACGACAGTCAATTCATGGAATGACTTCGATCCGCTGAAACACATAATTATTGGACGCGCAGATCATTGCTGCATACCTGGTTGGGAACCTGCGATTGAAGCAAAGATCGAAAGAAACAGCGACATGTGGAATAGATGGGGACCTCGTCCTTTAGAAACCGTTGAAAAAGCGAACGAGGAATTGGATTACTTTACCAATGTTCTGGAATCACGAGGTGTGCGCGTCGACCGACCGGCTCCTATTCAATGGAATCAAAGTGCCCATACACCTGATTTCAGTACACAGACATTATTTGGCTGCATGCCGCCACGGGATGTATTGCTCACTGTTGGAAGTGAAATATTAAGTGCAGCGATGATGATGCGCTGTCGGTTTTGGGAATATCTGGCATATCACCACCTGATGCAGCAATATTTTGATGAAGATCCGAATTTCAGGTGGGAACAGGCTCCACGGCCGCGGCTTACCGATGATTCTTATCAATTGGACTATTTCGATGGAATAACCAAGGACGGTCTCGCTCAGAAAGCGAAAGAATGCGATTTTGTTACGACAGAACACGAACCGCTCTTTGATGCGGCAGATGTATTGCGTCTGGGAAAGGATCTTTTTTGTCAACATGGTCTGACTACCAATCGACGAGCTATGCAATGGTTACAGCGCCATTTTCCAAATCACAGGGTTCACTCCGTGAATTTCCCCACTGATCCGAACCCAATTCACATTGATGCCACCTTCGTTCCTTTGCGACCGGGTTTAATTATTAATAATCCAGAACGAGCACTGCCGCCAGAACAAAAGAAAATTTTTTCGAAAAATGATTGGGAGATTGTAGACGCGGCTTGGCCAGCACACGATCGCCCTCCACCCCTGTGTTATTCCAGTGTTTGGCTGTCCATGAACGTGCTAGTGCTTGATCACAAAACAGTTTGTGTAGAAGCAACGGAAGTCAATCAAATAGAGCAACTTGATTCATTAGGGTTTGAGGTCATTCCCATTCCGTTTCGCAATGCATATTCATTTGGTGGAGGTTTGCACTGCGCAACGGCAGACGTACACAGAGAAGGAACTTGCGAGGACTTTTTTCCAAATCAGGTTCCGGGTACTCAAATTCGACCAATCTAAGCGTCACCAGAAGAATTGAAGTCAACAGATCAAGCGCCATGCTCAGTATTGATCAGTTTTATGACCGGATGTTGAAGTTGGCTTCACATCGTCATGCCCCGGCATATCTGGCAGGAGTCAGTTTTACGGAAGCGGTTTTGGTACCGATTCCACCTGACCTGCTTCTCATACCGATGACACTGGCGAAGAAGGCTCATGCCTGGCGATTTGCTTTTTTAACTACACTGTCCTCAGTCTTGGGCGGGTTGGTTGGCTATCTGATCGGTATGTTTCTCTATGACTCTGTAGGCCGTAGTGTCATCGAGTTTTATGCTCTTGATGGTTATTTTTCATCAATGGCCGAGTGGTACGCTGACTATGGAATATGGGTCGTATTGGTGTCCGGATTTTTACCGATTCCATACAAAGTCTTCACTATTGCATCAGGTGTATTCGCGATGGCCGTCATACCTTTTCTGGTAGGTTCAGTTATCGGTAGAGCCGCCCGATTCTATGCTGTTTCAGCCATCTGTTATTTATTGGGTGATGCAGTCTATAAGATAATGAAAAGATATACTGGACCTGCAATGGTGATACTCAGTTTGCTATTGGTTCTTGTCTTTGTTTATTCAACCATCAATTAGTCTTTTTTCTGGTAGCATCGTACTGCTCGCACTCTTGATTGGAGCGTGTGCATCGGACTCTCCATCTAGTGTCAGTGTATATGACTCGAATCCTGATTTTCGGCCTGAACCGATCACCACTTTCAAGGGACGCACTGCGATCGTCAAGGCAGGTGATAATCTTTATTCAATTGCATTTGAAGCTGGTTTCGACACTGCGGATGTGGCTAGATGGAACAATATGAATCAGGACGATCCAATCTTGATCGGGCAAGAAATTCGACTATACCCGCAGAACAGAAATTCACCAACGTTTTCCGGTGCTGAATCCAAAACAATACCTGCAAAGAATATCGTCGTACCTACCCAGGCATTAAGCAGTCCATCGAAATGGATATGGCCAACTCAAGGTGAGGTTATCTTGCAATTTTCCGCACAACACCAAAGGAATGGCATTCACATTGCGGGCGAAACCGGAACCCCAGTATCTGCTTCCGCGGCGGGTAGGGTGGTCTATGCAGGATCCGGATTAATAGGATTTGGCCGCATCATCATCGTCAAACACAGTGAAGAATTTCTAAGTGTCTATGCGCACAACTCTCGAATTGTGGTAAATGAAGGGGAATCGGTTCAGCAAGGTCAGAAAATTGCGGAAATGGGCAGTACCGATGCAGACCGGGTGAAATTACACTTCGAGATTCGACGATTTGGCAAGCCAGTCGACCCGCTCAAACTTCTGTCTGCAGGTTAGTTCCTGATTTTTCGTACTGTGTTGAATCGGTTAGATGCTGAGTAAAGCAGCCACGACTTTACGATCATCTCCGATTAGCAGATTAAAGGTGGAACAAGCGGAGCGTGAATTCATCACTTCATATCCACACCCTTGCTGCACAAGTGGTTCAAATAATCGGCGGTCGGGAAATTGCAAAGTTTTACCGGTTCCAAGAATAAGTATTTCAGGATCAAATTGGGCAAACATTCTGAAATGTTCCGTGCTTAGCTCCGCAACACTCTGTGCCAACCAATCCGTGATCACATTATCAACCGTTACAATAATGCTCTGTGTATACAATACTTCGTTCACAACGAATTCACCGGAATCAAGCAACTTAACCAGATTAAGGCCGGCTGAATCGGATCTATGCAATTCCATATTTCGAATGACTCTTGAACGTTAATTCGGACACTATATTAATCTCTATTCAAATTTTCGATACCTGAAAGAGGAGCATTTTTAAAAATGACACCTGTTCGTATTGGATTGTTGGGATTTGGCACGGTTGGTTATGGAACTTGGTCTGTGCTTACCAGGAATTGTGATGAGATTGAACGCAGAATCGGGCGCAGGTTTGAAGTCTCTCGCGTTGTCGTCAAAGACTTGAGCAAACCCCGAGCCCCCGACGCAAGTGGATTGCACTTTACGGATGATCCGTCTAAGGTTATTGATAATCCTGACATTGATATTGTAATTGAGTTGATGGGTGGCACAAACCCAGCCTACGAATACATTGATCGTGCACTTGCCAATGGCAAGCATATTGTGACCGCGAACAAGGAGCTCATTGCGTTACGCGGCAATGAGCTATTTGAAACAGCAAAGAAGTCAGACAAGATAGTTGCATTCGAAGCTTCGGTTTGTGGTGGCATACCGATCATCAAGGCGGTGCGGGAGGGATTTGCGGCTAATCGCATCAGTTCATTGATTGGAATCATCAATGGGACGTGCAACTATATTCTTTCAGATATGAAAGATTTAAAGCGTTCTTTCAATGATGTATTAGAGAAAGCTCAAGAGTTAGGTTATGCAGAAGCAGATCCAACTTTTGATGTCGAAGGAATTGATGCGATGCACAAGCTGGTTATTCTTGCATCCATCGCATTCGGTATTCCACTTCAGAAATTGGAGTCAATCCACTGTGAAGGAATCAGAACGATTTCATATGACGATATTGTTTATGCCGATGAGCTGGGATTTACGATCAAGCACCTTGCTATAGCTAGAAGAATTGAATCTGGAATAGAAATGAGGGTACATCCTTCGTTGGTTTCAAAACAACGTCTGCTTGCTAATGTGAACGGCGTTATGAATGCTGTGGCTGTATCAGGTGATGCCATTGGTCGAGCTCTATTCTATGGCCCAGGCGCTGGTTCTGAGCCGACTGCTTCTGCCGTGATCGCTGATTTGGTCGATGTTGCCAGAGCCATGAATGGAAGTGTGAACACCAGTGTTCCACATTTGAGTTTTCAGTACGATCAACTGAAAAATTTGCCAATCATCCCATTTGACCAGACCGAGACCGCCAATTATTTGAGAATGAGTGCGCTGAATCAAGCTGGTGTTTTGGCGGAAGTTACTCGAATTCTTGGTGAGCATGACATTAGCATTGAATCGATTTTACAAAAGAGTTCAGGACATCACGAAGAGGTGTTGCCGGTTGTCATTGTGACTCAGGAAACCTTGGAAGCGAATATGCAAAACGCATTGGAAGAGTTGCAAGTACTTGAAACAGTGATTGGTGAAATCAACCGAATTCGCATCGAAGCACTTGCGTAAGTCTGCAGATGAGTGATGACAGGATCATTTTGAATCGCACTTTGGTTCGTCGAACTTCCTCTGTCGTATCTGATGATCTGGATGTTCATCCAGTACTCAAGCAGGTTTACAAGAACCGGGACATTTCGGATTCTGGACAACTCGACTATTCCCTCAAAAATCTTCTGTCACCTGCAAAGCTGTCCAATATTGACGAGGCTTCTGACATTATTGTCAGTGCCATCCAAGCGGATGCACCAATTCTAATTGCTGGAGACTTTGATGCTGATGGCGCAACCGGTTCAGCGTTGGGCTGTCTGGCACTAACCGCATTTGGTGCTCGGAAAGTGAGTTACATTTGTCCTGACAGGCGGCTATTTGGCTACGGACTGACTGAAGAGTTTGTCAAAAGCTTCGCAGAAGCACAACCCGAATTGGTGATTACTGTTGACAACGGCATTACCAGTTTGGCAGGGGTCCGACTGGCGAGAGAGTACGGAATGTCGGTTGTAATTACTGATCATCATTTGCCAGGTGAGGAGTTGCCAGAAGCAGATGCGATTGTCAATCCACGTCTGCCAGGCGATCAGTTTGAGAGCAAGAACCTGGCGGGTGTTGGAGTGATGTGGTACGTAATGTCCATTGTTCGAAAAAAGTTAAGAGAGGAAAAATGGTTTGAATCTGAAGGTATTGCGGAACCAAATATGGCCCATTTTCTCGATCTGGTTGCAGTAGGGACTATCGCTGATGTTGTTCCTTTGGATTACAACAATCGCATTCTGGTTTCGGAGGGTCTAAAGCTGATCAACGGGGGCCGCTGCCGCTATGGAATCAGATGTCTGCTTGAGGAGAGTGGAAAAAGAATTGGGGATATTGTGTCCGAAGATCTCGCATTTACGCTCGGCCCAAAACTAAATGCAGCAGGGCGGCTTGATGATATCAGTTATGGAATCAAATGCCTGGTCAGTACTGATGCAGAAGAGGTACGTAGTGTTGTTAGAACTTTGGAACGGCTTAACATCACACGCAAGGCGATGGAAACTGAGATGGTTCAAACTGCCAAAGATGAAGTCAGCAATCACTTGAATTCAATTCAGCAATCCATGCCTGGAGTTTGCCTCTATAACGCTGACTGGCACCAGGGAATAATCGGACTGATTGCATCACGGATTAGGGAGTATACCGGCAAACCAGCTGTAATTTTCGCACCAGACAATGAAGGAAAGCTTCGAGGCTCTGGTCGTTCTGTTCAAGGGCTTAATCTGCGCGACGTATTAGCAAGTATCGAAGCAATGGAACCGGATATCTTCGTTCAATATGGTGGACATGCAATGGCTGCTGGAATGACGCTTTTGGAAACAAATCTTGAACGATTTAAATCATTGTATCAGGAGGAACTGTCACATCAGTTAGGTCACAGAAAATGGGTTAATCAAATACTGTCAGATGGAGAAATCTGCGATTTAGGGCTAGAGGTCGCAGAGAAAGTCCGTTCCGGGGGACCTTGGGGACAGCAATTTGAAGAGCCAGTTTTTGATGGGATTTTCAACGTGGTCAGCCACAGGATGTTGAAAGATGGCCATTTGAGCGTTCGACTAAACAGTCCCAATTCAAAGAAAACAGTGGCAGGCATATTCTTTAGATACTCTAATTTTCACTCTCAGCCACCAGAAAATAGAAGTTATCGATGTGCATTTCATCTGATGGTCAATGAGTTCAGAGGTTCACGCAAGCCTCAATTGAACCTGATATATATGTCGGACGATATTTCTAAGGTGGGAACAATTCCAGGTAAGGTGCTGAAATCATGAATATGGTTGTTGCATTTGATATCGAAACAATTCCCGATACTGATGGCGGTGGACTGTTGTATGACCTGGAAGGGTTGAACCAGGCGCATGCCGCCAAAGCAATGATGGCGGCGCGTCGCACCAGGGTGCCTGATGCGGTGATGCTACCATTGCATCAGCAAAAGGTGGTGGCGATTTCGGTAGCTGTTCGCTGGGACCGAGAATCGTTCACCGTTAAGTCACTTGGTAATCTGAAGTCAAGTGAGAGAGATTTGGTAGCTGAGTTTTTTCGTGCATTAGAGAGAAAACCGACCTTGGTTTCGTGGAATGGAAACGGCTTTGATCTACCAGTTTTGCAATACCGTGCATTAATTCATGAAATTCGCAGCGTCCCATTTTGGGATACGGGTGATTTCGACCGGGACTTCAGATTCAACAATTATCAAAGTCGCTATCATAAACGGCACGTTGACCTCATGGATATATTGGCTCGTTACCAGGGGCGTGGGTCTGCGCCGCTTGATGAGATTTCCAAGCTAATTGGCTTACCCGGAAAATCAGGGATTGGAGGTGCAAATGTATTTGATGCGTACCTTGACGGTCAGATTCAGGCAATACGCGATTATTGCGAAATTGATGCCTTAAATACTTACCTGATCTTTCTGCGGTTTGAGCTGATTCGAGGTGCTATATCGAAGGCAAAGTACGGCGAAGAAATTACACTGATACGAAAGTATCTTTCAGAATCGAAAACCGCACACTTTACGGAATTTGTACAGAACTGGACCGAATCCACCGGATAAGTCAAGTTCTGAGAAGTACACAAATGATGGTTCTTCAGAAAGGCATTCCCATTTAATCAGTGCCTGTATCCATTCGCACTGTGTCCTTTTCGGATTTAGACGGTCGCCTGCGAGACCGGGTTTGTCGCCGTGATGTGCTACCACCGCTTGGCTTCTTTCTGACTGAGCCATTCGAGTCACCTGTTGCAATCTGTTCCGACTGTCCAGAGTTTGCATTCGGGTCAGGGTAATAGATTGAATTCCCTGAAGGACGTCTCCGCCGTCTGTTCGAAGTACTCTTTTTCGACTGATTTGCAGGCTTTTCTGCTGGGCTGGTTTGAGATTTGACTTTAGCTTTTTTAGAACGATGACTTTTCTTTTCAGTGGCTCGAGTCTGCTTCCTGCTACCTTTTTGTTTCTTTTTAGTTGTAGTTTCATCCATTTCCGGTTTAGTTTGCTCAACAACTATTTCCTCTTCACGACCAAAAATAGAACTGACAGCTTTCTTTAGCCAGGGTGTAGATCGCTTTTGTGATAAGCCGGATTCCAGTCTGAGATTTTCCTGACTCACTGCTGCTTGCTGGGCATTGCTCCCAGAACTGATAATGTTGTAGATTTCTGGATTGCCGTTGGAATTCTCAAGTGTGTAGCTGACTTTCTCATTCTCCTCAATTTCGGCTGCAGTAAATCGAACGATGTGTTGATCGGGTATGAGTAAAGATCGAGTGGGGATAATGAACACTCGAGTTCCTGTTCGTGATTCAAGTGTATTGAGTTCGTGCCGCTTTTCGTTGACTAAAAATGTGGCGACATCGATGGGCAGATGCGCATGAATCAATTCAGTGCTTTCTTTCCTTGATTCTTCTTCGATAAATCGTAAGGTGTCCAGCGCGGTAGAGGTGACACTTCGAATGAATCCTCGTCCTTTACAGCGAGGGCATTTCTCATGACTAGACTCTTCAATCGATGAGCGCAACCGTTGTCTGGATAGCTCCAACAGTCCGAATTGCGATATTTTTCCAATTCGGGTTCGTGCCCGGTCTGACTCCACTGCTTCGGAAAAATGTTTTTCGATTTTTCTTCGATTACGAGGAGAATTCATATCGATGAAATCGATGACGATCAATCCACCTATATCTCTAACCCGTAATTGCTTGGCAATCTGGTCGACAGCTTCAAGGTTGGTTTGCATGGCAGTTTCCTCAATATCAGCACCTTTCGTTGAGCGAGCTGAATTGACATCAATTGTTACCATGGCTTCGGTTTGTTCGATGACGATGACACCACCGTTCGGAAGGCTGACATCCCTTTCAAACGCGTTTTTTATTTGATGTTCAATCTGATATTTTGAGAATAGTGGGATTGTGCCACGGTAGTGCTCAACCTGAACCTTTGCAGACGGCATGACATCTTTGACGAAGCGCTTTGTCTTCTCGAATAGATCGTTGTCATCAATGAGAATCTGTTTGACATCATCCCGAAGGTAATCTCTCAGGGTACGCACAATCAGACTGCTTTCCTGATAAATCAGAATTGGGGAATTGTTCTGTTCGGCGGTAGTTTCAATCGCGTTCCATAGATTTATCAAGTAATTCAGGTCGGCTTTGAAACTGTCAACACTCTGACCAATTCCAGCTGTACGGGCAATAATTGAATGCTCGTCAGGAACTTCAAGTTTACTAAGTATTTCTTTAAGTTCGTGGCGGCTGGACCCATCAACTTGTCGAGAGATACCACCGCCGCGGGGATTGTTTGGCAGAAAGACAAGACAGCGTCCCGCAAGACTAATGAAAGTTGTCAGCGCTGCGCCTTTGCTTCCTCTTTCATTTTTTTCGACTTGGACGATCATCTCGGTGCCTACCTCAATGACATCCTGAACCTTGACCTGCGCCATAGGAGTTGACGCAGTGTAGTTGCTGGAGAAATAAATTCTCGAAATATCTTTAAGCGAAAGAAAGCCCTGACGTTGTGCGCCGTAGTCTACAAATACTGCCTCTAGACTGGGCTCTACCTTGGTAACCTTACCCTTGTATATATTTCCTCGTTTACTTTCGCTATTTAAAAATTCTATATCGAGATCAACCAGAGTTTGGCCATCGACGATGGCGACCCGCAACTCCTCTGGGTGAGTAGCGTTGAATAACATGCGTTTCATTAAAAATTTCCTCGAATGGCACCGCAGCGTGAAAATTCACCGTTCTCTTGGGTGTAACGGGAAAAGCCAAACTGGAAAAAATTCGAATCATCAGAACTGACTTAATCTAAAGTGCGGCGCGCCAATATTTTTCTTGTGGAAGAAGTACTCGTTAGTGTCAACTGGGAGAACCTGTTGCACCCAAAGTACACCTTTGAATTTGTTCATAAAAATTCTGAAAGGACTATGCAATCCATTGCAAAATCAATCCAATAAACAATTGATTTCTAGGGTATGTTCCGTCCTATTTGCACTTGACATTATACAACGAACTTTGGTTGATTCTCTGGTCATGATAATTCCCCATATTAGAAAATAGGAAGCGTATGATTGGAATTCTGCGGAAAATACAGTGATTTGACTGTTTGCTGAAGCCGGAATTTGGATTTAAGCCGTCCAAACGGATTCCCTTGGTGCGGCGGTTTTACAGTTTCGGAACGTTAAACGCAGTTTGAAGCCGTTTTGAGTTTCGACTGCTTGACTTTGATTGATTCGAAAATCGACAGAAAGCTGATTTATTCAGGTGCGACTAATAATGTGGAACGATGGGCGGTCGGAACCAAGATATTGTTTCCGGTTTAAACCCCGGTACTGTTTACCTTAGCTCAAGCAGAAGGAGCCGGTTGGCTGGGCGCGAACTACAGACGCTCCTGCTAGAATGTATCCGGTGGCCCTGCCTTTTCCGGTAGTTTCGAGATGACCTTCCTCCACGAGTCGCTTGAGAGAGCGCCAAATCGTTTGTTTGCTCACCCCCGGGGCAATCTGTCGCATTATGGATTCACGCCCGGCATTCGGATGGTTTGCGATATAGTCCAGAATGGCTTGATCGTCAAGAGGCATGGGTAAGCATTTCGTTATGCCGTGATACTCCACGATAGGAGTAACGAATCCTGATCAATTATGGACGATTGAACGCTCGTGCAGCGGTGTCAAACAACTC
>JAJDXD010000084.1 GCA_022823405.1 Gammaproteobacteria bacterium | reverse complement strand
CGCGAGACATTGACCAAAGGACCCAACATGCTGGTGAACCTAGTTAGTGCTATTATGGACGGCAACTTGATGGGAACCGTCTCGGATAGTTTGACGATTATTTTCGACCGGAGCAATGGACGCACTCTAGTACAGCGTTGGCAAGCGAGAAAACAGAGTTTCTGGTTTACTACGACACCGCACATTCCCCGCAAATGGGAACGGAACAAGGGATACCGAATTCGTGCAGATACCGTGGAGGAAGCGAAGTGTAAATTCTACGGGAAGGTAATGCGCAATATCTGGTTGATTCCAAGGGCTTGGAAGAAAATGATCATCACTGTAGATGGAAAACCACTCGAATTGCTCGATTTGGACCAGGTCCGTCAAATAGTTGATCCAGAAAGATTCAAAGCTACCGATCCCATCTACCTTTGGGGACGAGGAGAATAGAATCTAGCTACTGTTAGTGGTTTGATGGTTGATGAATAGATAATGAGAATTGAGACAGCTGCAGATCAGTTGCTGTTTACAACGCTTCGCATTGAAACCGACCGATCGATTGGCACTGGATTCATAGTGAGTTACAGTTGGCCGAACCAATCGTCTGGTGACGAACTTACCGGTATGTTTCTTATCTCCAATAAGCATGTGGTGGGTGACAGCACATGTGGGAGATTCACGCTTACACGCACTTGCAAAGATGATTCTGACCTAACTCTAGGAAACCACGATATCGTGGATATTGACGCTGGGTTTTGGCGCTACTGGATGCACCACCCAGCGGTTGATGTAGACGTTGCAGCACTGCCGTTGAACCCAATTTTTAATTCAATGGATGATATGGGCAGCAGTGTGTTTTTTAAATGTTTTTCTCCGGCGGACTTTCCGAGCGCAGATACACTAGAAGAGTTAGATTCGCTGGAGGAAGTGGTGTTCGTTGGATATCCCAATAACGTCTATGATCGAACAAACAATTTACCAGTCTTCCGGAAAGGAATCACAGCAACACCGGCAAACGTGGACTACGAAGGCAAGCCAGTTTTTCTTATTGATGCTTCAGTTTTTCCGGGAAGTAGCGGGAGCCCGGTCTTCATATACAACGTCGGTTCATGGAATAAGCGGTCCGGTGCAGTTTTAGGCAGTGAACGCGTTGTATTCTTGGGTGTACTGGCGGCTGTATTGTATCGAAATGAAGATGGAATAATTGAGTTTGTTGAGGCGCCCACAAGCCACGTGCCTGTAGTCAAAACAAAAGAAATGATTGATTTGGGGGTGGTCTACAAAGCCCGAACCATACTTGAGACACTTGAGCATGGTTTGCGACAATTTGGTCAATTTCAATAGCCTTTTCGATTGTCCTGTAAATTGCCGAATTGATTTGGTAATAGAGAGGAGAAACCCAACGATGAATAAGAATTTGGGAATTGAGTATTTAAGTTAACTGGCGATAAAATTCTAGAAAATTCATTTTTATCTGATTTCACGCCAAGGAGAATTGACACTCCATCATCGAACTCGAATTTATACGTTTCCAGGAAATCAGACAATTTAATAGCGTACACTTTGCTCGGCTTGTGTCAAACAGATATGCCAACTGAATTTTCTTCATTATTCAAGCTAACTACCTCTTGCGTTGAATCTAACCTAGAATTTATTGGTATGGTTGTTTCTTCGGCATGATTCATACATAAATTCATAATGTTGTAAAGACAATTTTATGTTGATCAGGAAATCAGCGAGTTACTTCAAATGAACCCCAATGTTTCAAAAAATATTTAGCGAGCTCGTAGTACCTTTCCTTCTGCTGCTGGTCCATACTCGAATTCTCAGCAGCCGAGTTAATTTCCCCCTTGACTATAAGAACAGCATCCTCATAGGGCAAGTCCTCAGGTTTATGGTAAACGGCATCGAAACACGAAGCAATCGTAGCAAGAAGTACTTCTAGAATTTTCTCTTCATTTGTAATGGGACTCAGTGTGTTCATAGTAAGTTGTCCTCTAATCTTCCATTCTAATTTAAGAAATCCCCGTATTATCCAAACAATCATCTCAAATTGTGTATTGTTTGCCGAATATTGTGGCTTGATTCTAGATACTAGCTGTATTGGGATTGATTATGGGTGCAAGTCTAGGCAGTCTGTCTTCAAAGCAATTACTGATTGACCACAACTGGAATCTGCGATATCCATAGTCTGAAACAGTTGTTTTTCATACTCGCTTAATCATTTTTGTTCCCTGGGTGTGACTAGGTCAAGTGCAATGTAAACGCAGGCTGCGGCATTGCCCCTAGTCAGTACATGGATGAATTCTCCCAATGCACTTAATCTGAATTAACTAGAATTCACCTGTGCCAAAACGGGTTTAGTAAATGATCTCAGTGCGGCATTTTGAAGTCTCGTTGAGTAATTTCTATTGGTTGATGAGGATTGTTTGCTAGTGTTCATCTGTCGTCTGTGCGCTTTGACTTCGAAGCAAACCAAGAAAGTCCGCTAGTTGCCACGATTCAATATTGAAAAACTCGGTCCGAAAAAGAAAGTGCGTCGTTTCGTTACTTGTAATTTCATTTATTTTCTCAGTAGAGGAAATCAATCTACTCCTTCGATAAACGTTTCGACAAATTCCCGAATTCTTTCGATGATGCGTTCCGCAATGGTTCGACGTTCAGTTAGCTTAGTGGGGGTTTGTCTGATCCCTATCACTTCATTCCGGAGAGGCGGTTTTTGAGTATAGATGAAATTGTCAATGACATCTCTCAGCCCCTGAGAATCCAGATTCTCTTCCTCACTGATTGCCAGAATGGCTTTTTCACTTTCTCGGTTCCAGTATTCTTCAAAAGCAAATCGCATCTTTCCCTCATCCGGTACTGAAGGAAAGTACTGGTTAATGAAAAGATCAATCAGTTCTTTTTTGCTGCGAAGCTCAATTTCGGTTTCAAGCAGGCGGTCAATCATCCTGCGCTGCTTTTCCTGATCCTCTGCATTGGCGGACTTCAACTTCTGCAACAGAGCGATAATATAGCTGACGTTGATCCTGTCGCGGTGAATCAGCTCCAGCTCAAAATCAATGTCATCCAGTATCGAAACCTCTTCTTTCTGCCGATAGGTCCTGACTTTGTCATAAAGATCCAGATACTTGCTCCTGTAGTCTTCAAAATTCTGTTCATTCATGGTCAGGTCATCGAAGTTGAATTCAACGAAACAGGTGATCACATTCATGATCCGGATTAGCTCGCGAAACGCCTGAATGAATCTCATCTCGTCTTCTTCCGTGAGCAGTTCATCCACACTATCGACTGTCGGTACTATCTTCAGCAGCTCATCAACGGCCTGCGCAAACTTCCCGACATAGAACTCGTAGGGTTCCAGGATTACTTCCTCGGCTGGGTTCTTATCCGCGAAAAGCTCAATCGCTTCATCCGTAGCAGGCTTCAGGTGTCGATAGACAACGATATTACCCTGCGATTTCCTTGATCCCAGGATGCGGTTGGTACGCGAATAGGCCTGGATCAGTCCGTGATACCTGAGATTCTTGTCGACATAAAGGGTATTCAGTGAGGGGCTGTCAAAGCCTGTCAGAAACATG
This sequence comes from Gammaproteobacteria bacterium, assembly GCA_022823405.1. Lineage (GTDB taxonomy): Bacteria > Pseudomonadota > Gammaproteobacteria > Arenicellales > JAJDZL01 > JAJDZL01. The sequence continues at coordinate 8,417 of JAJDXD010000084.1, read as the reverse complement.
TTTACGACCAGCAGAATGTCAATCTTTCGCTCTCTGACCTTTCTGCCCACATCCTTGTAGTAACCGTAAAAGCTGTCAGTGGAAAAATTCGTTCCGAACATCCCGTTGTATTCCCGAATGAATCCTTCCAGATGATCGCGGCTGTACTGATTTACGGCTTCACCGTCTGATTCCAGCACGTCACTCTCGATGAACCCATCTGCATCGCTGTCATCCTCGTTTGCCTGATAGGAAAAAATTGCAGCGACTCTTAGATTGTGATTTCCAGTTTCTTTCTTTTTCCTGAACAGATCGTAGTACCTGATGAGTGTTTTGATGTTCGATATGCAGAACAGCGCCGTGAAGTCCCGACTGTGAGTCTTTCGACCGTGATTCGAGATGATGTGATCAACGATAAGATCAAGCCTCTGCTGCGCTTCCATCACCTCAGGCTTGTCGATTGCCTGAACTTCAAGATCGACAATTTCATCCTTCTGCCTGACGGTTCGAATGTATTCAACTGAAAATCGAAGCACGTTCTCATCGCGGATCGCATCCGTAATGACATACTTGTGCAGGCATTCGCCAAACAGATCTTTCGTGGTTCTTTTTCCGTGTGCGCTGGCGGAAGAATTCCTGGTAAAAATCGGGGTACCAGTGAATCCGAACATCTGGACCTTTGAGAAGTACTGCCGGATGCGTCTGTGCGTGTCTCCAAACTGGCTGCGATGGCATTCATCAAAAATGAAGACCATGCGCCTGTCGCTCTGCGCCTGCATGGTTTTTGAGTATCGATCCCTGCTGATTGCAATATCCAGTTTCTGCAACGTTGTGACAATCAGTTTCGTATCATCGTCGAATTGCCTGACAAGAGATCTCGTATTGTTGGTGGCATCAACACTGCCTTCCCTGAAACTGTTGAACTCCCGAATCGTCTGATAGTCCAGGTCTTTTCTGTCCACGACGAAAACCACTTTATGAACCTTGGGCATGGACGTGAGAATCTGTGCGGCCTTGAATGAGGTGAGCGTCTTGCCGGATCCGGTGGTATGCCAGATATAGCCGAATTTTTCCGTGTTTCTGACGCGCTCGACAATTGCTTCCACCGCGTGATACTGATAGCTTCGGAGAACCATCAGAATCTGGCTGCTCTCGTTGAGCACCACATATTTGGTGATCAGCTTGGAAAGCTGGCATTTTTCCAGGAAGGCTTCAGCAAATTGACTGATTTGTGTAACTTTTTGGTTTTCCCCATCAGCCCAGAAGAACGTCTGTTTGAAGTCGCGGTTTTTCACGGGATTGTTGGCGAAAAATTTGGTGTTGACCCCATTGCTGATCACGAATACCTGGATGTAGCCGAATAATCCTTTGCCTGCCAGAAACGATTCACTGTGATAGCGCCTGATCTGATTGAACGCTTCTTTCAGCTCCAGACCCCGGCGCTTCAGTTCAATGTGAACAAGAGGCAGCCCGTTGATCAGCAGCGTCACGTCATAACGGTTGGTGCGCCTGCCTTCCATGGTGACCTGACGCGTCACCTGATACTCGTTCTTGCACCAGCTGATCTGGTCAATCAGTTCAATGTAGCCGGTTTCACCACTGTCTTTTCTGTAGTCGATCCTGCCGCGCAGGGTTTTGGCTTTTTCAAAGATGTTGCCGCCTGAAATCGTATTGAGAATCTGTCTGAACTCCGGGTCGGAAAAATGAGTCCTGTTGTGGATTTCAAGCTGACGCTTGAGATTCTCGATCAGATCACTTTCATTTTGAATCGCTACGAATTCGTATCCCAGGCTCTGCAGCTGGTCAACGAGTCTGTCTTCAAGAATCTTTTCGGACTGGGTCGCCGACATTACGAATTTGAATCCATTTCAGATGCATATTCAGCAAGCTGCTCACCATAGAGCGAATAAACTTGTTCATACAGAAACCAGTTGTATCTCATATAGCTATTCATTGGGTGTAGCTCATGCAAAATCTGGTTTGAATCCTTCATATTCGCTGTTTTGAGATTCCTTTCTGAAACTTTCTAAAGGAAGCCAAGCCTAGACGAACATCAGCTGCAGAAGTCCTTTCTTGAACTCTCTGGTTTTGTTGACCTGTTCATTGATCAGTTCAATTTTTCTGTCGATGGAAGAGAGGAAGTCGGCGATTTTTTGCTGTTCTTCTTCAGTTGGAACAAGTAATTTGATATTTGATAACGTTGGAAATTTCAGATTCCAAGTATCGGAAGTCAATCCCTGTGAATACCTGTGAATACCTCTGAAACATATGCAATACTTTAATCAGTTTAAAGTAATACCCCCAGAACTCCGGAACTTGATCGTACTTAGGGACAATGACGGTATAAGCAGGACTAACAATACCGTTGAAACGAGACACTCCGCTCGCTCCTTGCCACATTCTCATCGAGTTGTAAGGAATATCACCGATCACTACTTTCTTGTATTTTGATTTATCAGCTGGAGAAGTGTCTCGTCTATCAAGATCGCGAGCCCGAACGACACCATTAGAAATCGTTACTGACAACATTTCGGTTTCAGAACTTGCTGTATCTTTCCTTTCTGAGAAAATAACTCCCAGTCTTTTCTCCTCCCACTCCGGATACTTCTCCCCTTGCTCATCCCTGAACCGAATTTCCTGGTTGAACAGCTTCTGCATCAGGCCTTTCTTGAATTGCTCAAACAGGGCTTTTTTCCTCTCCAGCTGCTCAATGCGGGTGTCGATAGAAGAAAGGAAGTCGGCGATTTTTTGCCGCTCACTTTCACTAGAAGGCAGTCTGACCAGTGTACTAGATACTATCCCCCAGTCAGACCGAGGCATTTTCGAACCAAACTGACTGGTCGCTGCACGAAAGAATTGATTTCCTTGCACAACAAAATACAAATAATCGCCATTTACAACTGTTGGTCTCAAAACCCAAATCTCTGTGGTACAAACACCTGAAAAATCTGCTAAGTAATATTTCTTTAAATAGGGACGTAATTTTCCGAAGAGCACGTCTCCCGCTAAAAATCTAGTCTTCACACTCTTTCGTGCACTGATGTGCGTAGTCTCAATCAGTATCCCAGTTTCAGACGTTAGATTTTCCAGTCCTATACATGGGATGTCTTCTTCCCCGTCTGGAAGAAAGTTGTCACTAACCTTTTGCGCGATTGACGAGAAGCTTTTTATCTCCCAATCTGGATACTCCTCCCCTCGATCGTCCTTAAACCGCAACACAGGGACTCTTTGATTTGAAACAGACTCCACTTTCCCAATCTCCTAAACCGGAGCCTCAATTCCAAGTTCTTGACAGAATCTGGAAATCACTTCATCGTTTTTCTCAATCTCTGCATCCAATGACTTGATGTCTACAACAACTGCATCGAGATCAACCGGTTCTTCTTCCTCAAACGTATCCACATAACGGGGAATGTTGAGGTTGTAGTCGTTCTCGGCAATCTCCTCCATACTGGCAACATATGAATATTTCTCAATCGTTTCCCGTTTTTCGTAAGTAGCAACAATCCGCTCCACATGTTCATCCAGCAGCTTGTTCTGATTCCCCTCTTTCTCAAACTGCCTGGATGCATCAATAAACAGGATGTCTTCGTCGCTCTCTCTGCATTTCTTGAATACCAGAATGCATGCAGGAATGCCCGTACCGTAGAATAACGCCGGAGGCAACCCAATTACTGCATCCAGAAAGTTCTGATCCTGAATGATGTATTTACGGATTGTCTCTTCTGCGGCACCTCGAAACAGCACGCCATGCGGCAATACCACAGCCATCACGGCATTTTCCGCCATGTGATGAATCATGTGCTGCACGAAAGCAAAATCGGCTTTTGACGTTGGTGCCAGCCTGCCGTATTGGCTGAAGCGATCATCAGTTTCGTTCAGCGGATTGTCCTTTCCTTTCCACTTCGCTGAAAATGGCGGATTTGCAACGATTGCTTCGAACTGCATATCCAGATGCTGTGGATGCTCCAGTGTATCTTCCTGTCGGATGTCGAATCGGCTGAAATGAATCCCGTGAAGAATCATGTTCATGCGGGCGAGGTTGTAGGTGGTCCGGTTCAGCTCCTGTCCGAAAAATTCAGCCACTTTCGCCTCTTTATCAACCCGAAGCAGCAGAGAACCCGAACCGCAGGTTGGATCGTAGGCGGTCCTGATCCGTTCCTTGTCCAGAGTAACGATTCTGGCCAGTACCTTGGAGACCTGTGCAGGCGTATAGAATTCTCCTGCTTTCTTCCCGGCACCTGCAGCAAACTGACCGATCAGGTATTCATACGCGTCTCCCAATACATCTGCTTCAGTCTCTTCCAGTTTGAAGTCGATCCGGTCGAGATGAAACAGTATCTTGGCAATAAGGGAATTCCTTGCATCCGGCGTGCGTCCCAGTTTGGTGCTCGATAAATCAAGATCTTCAAACAGCTTGTTGAAATCATCTTCACTCTCAGTTCCCATCGTGCTCTGCTCGATGTTGTTGAGGATGTTTTCCAGATCTTGCAAAATGAAGTTTTCTTCATCTTCAAGGTCTGCGTTGCCTTTAGCCGCAATCGCCGAAAAGAGTTCCTTGGGTTTCAGAAAGTACCCCAGGTGCAATAGGGAATCCTCGCGAATCGCCTCAATTGATTCATCCTCGGTAACTTCAAGAAATTCATTGACGTCTTCATTTTCAAGAATCCTGTTTGCGTGCGAGTGCTGTTTTTCCGATAGGTATTTGTAGAAAACGAACCCGAGAATGTAGTCGCGAAACTCGTCAGCATCCATTTTGCCTCTCAGTTCGTTCGCAATGTTCCACAGCTGTCGCTCCAGGTTATGCTTCTGTTCGTTCGTCATCGGTGATTCTTTGTGTTGGTGTTGGAAATGGGTTGATTATTTAGCATTAATGGAATTTATATATTCCAAAAATAGACTCGACTCAGAAACCATGTTTTAAAACAGACTGAATTTGGCAACTGCTTTAATTTGCAAGTTGACAAACAGTTATGACGTGTAGTCATTTGTGAAAAGTAAGAATGGAAACGAACCGAATTTACTCAGTTGTTACAATTGCATAATCGACTAACCTGCTCGTGCGGAGATGAATCACTTGTTCCAGATTTCGCTGAGCAGAGAAGTGCAATTTTATCGCCGGTCTTAAGTTCGAAACCTGTTCAGGTATTTTTCACTTAGGATCACTGGCAACAATCTTTCCGAACCTTGTTCAATGTAAAACTGAGCAAACTTTATTGCTCCAAATTTGGTCAAAAGAGACATTGCGATAATTGCGTGACTCATTCTAGAGTCGAGCGAAATTCAGTGAATAGAATTAGCAGGGCCATCACCAATCACTGCAGTGATGCGATTCACCAGCTGATCCCGAAGTTCTTCAGGATTTTCCCAAAAAAGATGATTGTACTGCCTCGTGTCAAAGTGTAGTTTGGATACTTCATCTCGACGGCAGGTGAATATCACCGGAATTCCAAGCCCATGTGCAAATCCCGCTTCATAATAGACACCACCTCGAACTCCATCACTACCATGCGTAAAGTCGGCGATCAGAAATCGACATCTTTTTATCTCTGAAATTATTTCGTCGTCAATCCTGTTTATATGCTCCTTTTCGTCAATTAGAATTGGCGTAAATCCTGCCAATTCTACAGCTGATTTGACACATTCTCTCGCATTGTCCATAGTTGAATCAAACCACATCGCAACAAATGCCCTAGGCGATTCAATGTAAGAATTTTCCAACTCATCAGCTAAGCGTCTAAAGCCGTCAACTGTAACAGTGCACGATTGCACTAAACTATTGATTCCATGACGTACGATCAGACCATTACTCTCTAAATATTCCAAAAGAAACGTAAGCTCACCTGAGGTCTTGCATTCGGAGTGTGCAAGAAGTTCAAAAAATGTCCTTTGTTCCACAGTCAGCGGGTGCTGAATCAATTTGGGATCTTCTAATTCGTAAATAATCGAAACTCCAAGCGTTGTCGATCGTCTCACCAAGTATTTGAGAATTCCTATCACTCGATCAAATATAGAAGAATCTTTCCTATGTTTTGAATCTTCAATTGTGATCGATTGAATTTCCGGAAAATTGGAACCTCGTTCGCGTTGTTCAATTAACCAAGTTGTCAACCGGCTCTTCAAAGCATCATCCGCATCTATCAACATTGACTCTGCGGTACCAGAAATATAATATTTTCCTCCAGCACGCGAAGAATCGATGGTTTTTGCGTCGCAGCCAAATACCGGCAAACTTGTAGCTGGTGTGCCCCAAATTAGACAGTCTATCACTTGATACTCGCTCTTGTCCATGCAGTTTAATCTGTGGAATGAAACAATGTGCTTGTTAAATTTAGCGAAGTATTATTCCGAATTTCATCGTCGCTCTGACGAAAATTCACATTTGATTCAATCCATTATCTACCAGAACCCGGATGGCCTGTTCTAATCTTTTGTAGCTTTGAAGTACACTAACGATGTCTCAGACATTGTGACACTTATAAATGTGTACACAATGCCAATGTCGATTCTCTAGACAATGTCAAATGTTCACAGAATCCGCTCTCATAATGATCTCCTTTTGTTTCATTACTTCAGACATCGGCCTTTTACCAATAAATCGTTAATGTTTGCTTCGAAGGTATCAATTAGTAGATGAAATTTGACACATTACAGTTCCACTCACTTCCGGATAGTCTTATACTCAGCACCACAGAGTCGGAGCATGTACAATTCGATTCCTCCGATACCCGCTTCAACATGATATGCATCATGTGACTCCCGCCATTATTCAGGTTAACAGAATTGTGGGCGCCAATTTGGAAGTTGGAAAGCGCAGAAAAGTGCCGATCAAAGCCAGTTGATCGTGCAAAATACTCATCCAAGTAAACTGTTCTCGAAGAGGTGAGTCGACGATTATCGTCGCCTACACAACACCATCAATTGCTCATTTGGGTCGAGAAAATATCAGCAAATGGTATTCAAAAAGTTTTGAATCGAACCGTCAATAGAGACCGAATCGAGTGCGGAAAGACGCCACAATTCCTGTTCTTTCGAATACATTCGCGAAAGACAAGGGAGTGTGTATTGACAATTACAATCGAAATAGTAGACAACCCGGCTAACTCGAATATTTCCCATATTTATTGAATACGTTACGATGGTGGATATGGAAAGATTCGATATTTTGACAAAATTATTATTAGCCCACCGCTTTGAGCAAATTAAATCTGCTTTCTCTTTTCGACCATTGTCAGAAACATTTCGAATTCTTCATCTGGCGTTGTATAGCTGTGTTCATCGTCAGGAAAAATACTGCCTTTGACTTCCTCGACATACTTCTTGATTCCACCAACAGCCACTTCGGTCAGGGTTGCATATCGTTTGGTAAACTTCGGTTTGAAATCGGTAAACACACCGAGCAAATCATAGCAAAGTAGAATCTGGCCATCGGTACCTGCCCCGGCTCCAATCCCGATTGTAGGAATCTCCAGTTGTCTTGATATAACACCGGCAATCTTGGCAGGTACCGCTTCAAACTCCAGCATAAAGCAACCGGCATCCTGAATCGCAAACGCGTCCTCAAGTATCTTCATCGCCGATTCGGCTGTTCTTCCCTGAATCTTGAACCCGCCAAACATTGCGACAGTATGCGGCGTGAGTCCGATGTGTGAAGCAGTTGGTATACCCGCATCCACCAATGCTTTTAAAATGTGAGCTTGGCTCTTACCGCCTTGTGGCTTTACCGCATCACATCCTGCTTCCTGCATAAATCGGGTTGCATTGGTCAGCGCACGATCAACCGTGTTGTAGCTTTGGTATGGCATGCACCCGAGTACGAAAGTGTTCGGTGCGCCTCGACGTACCGCCAGCGAGTGCATGATCATCATTTCCATGGTTGCTGGAATTGTGTTGGGATGCCCATGTGCGATCATGGCAAGACTGTCGCCAACGACAGCCACATCAACGCCACCCATTTCCGCCCATTGTGCCGAGGTGTAGTCTGGCACAGACATGTAGACCATCTTTTCGCCGGTTTGCTTGGAATTCCGGATTTCGGTGATGGTTCGTTTTTTCGGCTCGGTACCCACGAAGCAAATTCCCAGTTAGATTGGGACTAACGTCGCTTTTGCTTCTGGCCTACTTCTGGAAATACCCACATCGCCACGACCATGAATATCGCGAGACAACCTCCAACTAAAGCAACGTTGGAATCTCCGTAGAGCTTTTCGAAGAAATAGAATCCACCGCCGACAACTAGGGTGATCGCGGAAACCATCAATTTAATGTGAACGGGCATAACCGCTCGAGCATCAGGCTTTAATGGGTTCTGCCGCGGCGACGTCAGGACGGACTGGTCTGCCCTTCAGATTTGTTTTCAGGTGTTTTTCGCTATACCCGTTGAACAAATGCCCGAGCAATCCCCGGTCGAGATCGGACGTTCCAAACATCCAATCAGC
>JAJDXD010000062.1 GCA_022823405.1 Gammaproteobacteria bacterium | reverse complement strand
TGGCTGCAGGATGAGCGGACGAAATTATTCAGTGAGGTTGCCCGGCAGCAACGCCTGCAGGGTTGAGATGGGATGGCAGAGAAAAACTCAATTTTGGCAAGATTTATTCGATCACCGCAGAATAAACCTGTTAAAAAATCCGTAAAAAAACAGTTGCGTAGCAACAAGGATATGCGCCTCCCAAAAGCGCGCAATTCCTGGTGTTTTTTATGGATTTTTTAACAGGTTTATTTCCGCTCCGTGGTTAATTTCAGACTCATTTTGCAATTGGAAAACACTGCGTTTTGTACGCTTGTCTCGTCAACTATTGATGCTCTGTCATCAGATACCGCGCTTTGTTGCGCAATATCAGCACGTTATGTGCCCGCACCCGCTATGTAGTGATATTACATAGCGGGGGCGCCTGCATGCGCCCTGCGCAGCAAACATGATGTTTGCCGGTGAATCAGCACGCCTCGATGGCACCGCTGATTCGCTGGGGCATTCCTGATGAAGCCCCAAATGAAAAGCGCCCGCAGTCTGCATCTGTCCACTGCAATGGCAGACTGTAGGCGCTTTTGTATTCACTGAACATGCTTATCGATCGGGTTCGTTGACTTGGCGAACTGCATGTTTGCCAGTGCGAACAGATGATGCCGCTGGCATCTGGCTGTTCGCACCCGCGCGATTTTCACTGCATATTCATGATGTAAAAATCGCGCTTCGCACATTAGTGCAAAAGCGTGAATCGTTGCTGTTGGCCAGCAACGATCCACGCTTGGATTTGACCGACTGATTACAGTCGGTTCTAGTTACCAAGCTAGCTGCAAAATTCGTAACATCTGAGTGCGTCTTGATAATTGAACACCTTACTGCACGAATACATTCTCAATCGCTGACACTCGCAACATATTTCAGGTACTGTCAAATTAATCACCTACTTTTTCCGATAGAAGGACCCGTATCATTCACGTCTGTTTCGATTTACTACGCTTGATAAGATCAATTCCGATGACCTCAATATTCGAGATCTCCGGACACGATTCTATGATGCCATTCGCATAACATTGAAGTGCGTCGACAAGTTTTTCGAATGGCAGGAAGTCTTTCGTATCTGGATGTTGCCATTTAATTTGTTCACCGCGATGAACGAGGAGATATATTCCATTTACAGAGTCTATATCCCTCAGATAATCCCCGCAAAGCTGATTCTTCAGTTTTTTGAAGAGTTGAGGGCCACTCCATTTGTGTGCAATTTTTAGCTCGACAGGCACCATGCCAGGAATATTTGCCCGTTCAAAGCGGATATCCGTTCTTTGGGCATTCGCCAATTCATCTTCTTGAGCAATTGAATAGCGCGCAAATGCCGTCTTCTTCAACTCATTCGCAAGATAATTACGCAGTTCCGTTTCATTTTCGACTCTAATGAGCACTTTCCATGGGCTGGTATCTCCGTCTTCGTAGTTGTACTTCAAATCCATTAGGCGATTTTTAGCGACTTCGAATAATTCGTACGGATTATTGGGTGTGCGTTCCAATTCTACAGCAAACTCATTGACACCGTCAACTGACCAGGGTATGTCGGAATCATCTTGAGCGCGGGCGACTGCGCGCGAAAATAACCAATTTCTGGTACGCTCTGATGGTTCTTCTAGCGCTATTGAAACAAGGGCTTCATACGCTTTTTCGCCCTGAATATCGGCGAGGTTTTGATAAATCTGCCACCGCGCGTCCTGCGCACGGTCTCGACTAGTTGGTGTAAAGGCACCATCTTCGGGACGACGGTTGATGTCGTCTTCGCGCCGAATATATTGGTGCATCAGAGCGTACAATTTCTTCAGATGTTTAGGCTTTTTGTGACCATCGCGGACGCCCAGGCCGTACTCGTGGGGTGATCCGTATAGAGCGTCAATGAAAGCAATGGCCATTTCTACAGCTTCTTTATCTTCAAGAGCAGCCAGCTTGGTGGTTAGATCTTCAATTGCTGGTAACGGATTCACTGATACCCATGCAGCATACCAAAGCGGGTGATGCGCCTCTGGCGTTGCCACCTCCGCAATCTTTTGTCTACACAGTTTGGCAATTTCGTTGTTTTCGATGGCTTTGCATCCCATAATTAGTTGTATCGCATAGCCAAGGTCCCTTACATGTCTCGGTTCGTTCTCAAAAAGAAGAGGCAGAAGATGCGGCGCAATTCGATCTCCGAACCAGCGGGCATTCCAAAGAATTCTCGCTAACAGATAATATGAAGTCTCGTCAGCCGGATTGTTGAACAATTCCCACTTAATTTCCTTCAATAAGACAGACAGTGTAATTTCGGGATATTGCTCCTCAAACGCCCTGAACCATTTCGGAAAACCGTTCAACTCGCTCATGAGATAACGCACCGCTCTTTTTGCTTCGTCATCGTCAAGAGATGTTGGCCAATCCGATATTTCCTGAAACTCGATTTCCAACCCAGACAGTGCCATTATTTCAATTTCGGGCATTGAGTTGCTACACTCTCCAGTGACAGAGGCCAAGGTTGGAGTGTACCTCCGCCAGATCGCCATCAAGCCGTCTCGCAGCGCTAAAGCGGCCTCGCGTCCGTAATCCGCCTCCAAGTCCTGCCAGTTCGTTTGCGCCCAACGACTCGGTTCTTTGCGGAGTGAGCGCATTTGGCGAAACAAGTATAACTGAGCATTCCAAACCTTACCTTCGGAGGGAACGCGCTTTTCTCGAATGTAGTCAAGCAAGTTCGGAATTTCTTCGCACCATTTCTTGTGATATTCAGCGTTCCTTCTCTCACGCACCTTCTCCTGCCTTTTCCAATTCGCTATACTGCGCCTGTTCTTCTTCTCTTCATAACTCATGGCGGGAGGGTTAAGGAGACTTTTCAGCGTGGTACTCAATTCCTCGTCATCCTCTACAACTCTCCAAAGGCGTTTGCGTAAATTATTCCGGTTGTCAGCGTCTTGATAGAGCGAGAAGGCCAGTGTTAGTGCAACAAGCCTGTCATCGCTAAATTCCTTCTGCTTAACCCAATTCACAACCTGGTCGAAATCCTTTTGTTCAAAGCACCACAAATTTCGAAAGATATGTACCTGCGACCAATTAGTCAGACGGTCTTCCCTTTTGTTGTCACGCAACGTTCTCGCATCTTCGACATCATACCAAAACAAGGCGGCATTTAAATCGGGCCATTGCGGTACAAGTTTGCTAAGATCGGTCTTGATTTTATTGATACCGTAGTCATCCGACATGTTAGTTAGAGATAGCAAACTCAGGCATGGACGGAGCAAGGCTGCTGGGTGCTTCTTCTCTATGAGCTGTTTACATGCCAAAGCTGCAAAATCCAGCATCCAAGCGTTTTTCTCGGAGATCTCAAAAAAGTCCCTATTCATAAACGGTGGTTGCTTAATCAAGCGAGCAGATTCCGAAACAATATGCTCGACATCAGCGATAGTGCATGATTTTACGTACTCAATGATTGCTTGGTTGAGATGCCGAGAACCAAAACGTATCTGCGGTTCAACCGCCTCTACTAGAAGCATGAGGGATCTTACCGGAATATGCTTCGCACCGAATACATCTAGCACGTTTGAAAGTTCTTGACGCGATGTCAGGCTGTTGTCTTTTTGTATGGCATCACATACCGAGGCGATTTGCGCATCATCGCATACCACCGATACAGCGCGCATAGCGGCTAGTCGCAAATGGGTATTTTGGGAAGGCTTTAGTGCGGCAATTTCGACAATATCCGCCAAATCTCGCAATCGGCCTAGCTCAATGCATTGAAGCAACAAGATTTCGATCTCCTCATTGCCTCCATAGTCTGTATAGAGTTTCCGAATAGCCATACCAAACTCTGGTGTTATAAGTCGTTGAACCGTATCTAAATCAACTGAAAATCGCGACTCTGGTGTAGCATGACGCACACAAAACTTTTCCAATAGCTCTTTGCGAATAGAAAAAGATAGCTGTGAAGGGTCACCGCCTTCCAGTAGTATTTCGGGCCAGTTATTCATAACTCTTCTACGGATCTCGTGATCAAGAATTGCAAGCCACGGTAGAACCGAGCGCAAGCTCGGCACCACGACTTTGATGCCATATTGAGTCTTAAAGAAGAGCTGCTCGATGCGCATACGCGATTGACCGCGTTCCATCAGATCGAAAATCCAATTAGCAGTTAGAAATTCTCTGCTATCGCGATGGTCAAATCGAACAAATCCGTAGGTTTCCGGCTCAAAGATTGGTCGTCCAAGCAAAGTCGAACATTCATTGGGCAACCAATCAGTAAGTACCGATTTAACGCTGATGCTTTCACTGGATAAAGACCCACTAGGGACGATTATTTTGCTATTTTGTGTTAGTGCGAGAACTGCAGCCAGTTTCTTTGAACCTACTAAAGCTTTTTCAATGGATAGCAAGTCTATCTCAGCGCGATCCGGATCATCCTCTTCAAGCTTACGCATAATGTTTCTTTTGACGAATTCGTGCCGATTTCCCAGTCGTCCATGCTCGCGCCAATACAATATGAGATCTTCAAGGTCTTTGGGGCGTCCCGCGAGACCCTGCATATTCGGGTGTTGAATCTCAGAGACGAATGCACTGCCATCTTCAATTCCACGTGCTTTTGCGAAAAGTACTATCCGTTCGGAATTCAGATTAAGAAGCGTATAGTATTTGATGGCTGAGTTATTGCTTCCTTCGACCTTTGGCACCTTGATGGACGAATCTACCTCCTCATCCCGTTCAGGATCCACACCAATGTCTTCCACCTGGTAGGAAGAGTTTTGTTTCTGCGGTAAGTAAGAAAATAACCTTTCCAGAAGTGCTGCATCCTCTTTTGGTCGCCAGGCACCCATTCGGCTTGTCAAAACCATATGGACATTTTGCAGATTGTCCTTGATATGCCGCCTGAGCCGTTTCAGCGCTCTTTCAAACGCTCTCGAATTGGACAATCGTGCTTCGTCGATGGAATCTAAAAATATCCAGATTTCATCGCCTGCTCTGACGGCATTCTTGAGGCATTTCGCATTCCCGACTTCAAAAGCATTCTTCCACTCATCGACCAAATCCTCGAGACGCAATAAATAGGCACGTTTTCCGTCCTGTCCGAGTTTGTTGCACTGACTAATGACTTCCCATGTTTTACCCGTCCTCGCAGATGAGAGAATAACAACGCGGTGTTCGCTTAGAAGATCAGACCAACTGTTAGTGGAGGTTAGACCCCAATTTAACCTTGCTTCAGTTTCCGAATTTACAATGTCATTTTTGTTGAGTTCAACAAATTGCCGATTGAGTTCAATGTAATCACATGGCGTTTGCATTGAAATATTAGACTAGTCTCGAAGTCGATCATTAGCACCTGGATGGTTAGTCTACAGGTGTGATATGGGTGCGGCCTGTCGCGTTTGAGTGACTAATTGCAGTCGCTTCCAGCTATCAGGTTAGATTCAAATATTTTAAATTTTATGTGAGAATATTTATAGAATATTAGAACCTACCTTGATTGTCACTTTAGTGGCTGTCGGGGCAGTTGATTACAAATCAACTGTTCTACCAACTGAGTTATGCGGACACCTTCTCCATTACTCAGTAATCAAGACAGTTCAAATGGGAACACACCATGTTTAACCTGAATTGTCAATGACTCAGAAAAGCCGTTCAAACTGTAGTTATTCTATCCGTCTTATTTCACTAGCATGATCATCATTTGGTATATACCTCGATTACAACCGTAGGTTGTTAATTCGGCTGTCATATCAGTGTCTTGTTAACAATTGATATCTGTATATCAGTTGTCGCATTTTGATTTCTTAACCTTATCCCACGTAATGGCATAACGAAATGTCAAAATGAGTATCGGAGCGTTCCATTATTGAGTTGACACTTACGCTATACTTTGCAGGTTTAAGTTTTCCGCACTTCCCCTCAGACGTATCATGAGCGAACTTAGCGCATTAATTCAAGTGATTCTCGTCGATCTGCTGTTTGCAGGTGACAATGCTATCGCAATTGGCTTGGTTGCGGCAGGATTACCCAAGGAACAACGGAAGAAAGTCATCACGATTGGCGTCGCTTTCGCAGTCGTTGCGAGAATCA
>JAJDXD010000021.1 GCA_022823405.1 Gammaproteobacteria bacterium | reverse complement strand
TATGGTGTTGTCGAATCAGTACGGAACCTAAATTCAGCATTTTGAGGCGAGCATATGTCCGTTGAGGTAGTTGATTAAACTAATCCCGTCATTGGGGACGTGGCTGGTTGGTTTCCGTATCTCCTCAAGATACAGTTTCAGCTCAGATCATCCTCAAGCGGAAAGTCCGACAGCACAACGGGTCCATTGGCGCTGATCCATACCGGTTGCTCCAGTTTTACCCCTTCTCGGCCGTTTATTTCACCGACATAACTTTCTATGCATACCACCATGTTTTCCTCAAACACGCCATCATAGGCACCAAATTTTTCATCCTCACGATACCAAAGAAAAGGATACTCAACACCGAGACCACAACCATGCCCCACATCGGCGTAGCGATTTGCGAGATACTCTTCCGGCAATTGATAAGCCATGGACGAGTACTCCAAGAAAGACAACCCCGGGGTCAACAATGAAATGTTGGTTTCCAGCTGCGCTCGCGATTCGGCGTACAGCCTTCTTTGCTCGTCTGTCGGCTTAGCATCACCGACAATCCAACTTCGGGATATATCGTTATAGAAACCCATCGGACCAATCAAATCAGTGTCAAACGAAAGAAACTCTCCGTTTTCGATTACGCGATTACTTGTTTCCTGAAACCACGGGTTGGTACGCGGACCTGATGTCATCAAGCGCGTTTCAGGATATTCACCGCCTCGTCGAATACTCCCTGCCAGCAGAATGGACAATGCATCCTGTTCCGTCATTCCCGGTTGAACCTGGTTCCTCAATTCATGCATCGCGGCTTCGCAGGTCGAAAGAGATGACTGGAGAGCACGAATCTCTTCCAAGGACTTGATTGCTCTTGCATGCTCCATCACCTTTTTCCCGTCCGTCAGCATTAACCCACACTTGATCAGCGCAAGGGCAGTGTCCACGTCTAGGCGGTCGATAGCCAAGCGACGGTTATCACCACAGTAATTCCGGACCAGATCATTAATCTCCTGTGCCCACTTAGCGACCATCTCTTCGCTCCGGTAACCAGTAAACAGATAATCTGTCGACCAGGCAGGTCGTACCTCCTCAATGGTTTCGAGCCCTTTGAGCAAGTGCATGCTAGTCGGTAGTTCAAACATAATGGATGGGCCAGATGTCAGAATCAGTGCATAGCGACAGAAATTGTGCATGGTCCAGACCTGCATGGACCGCGAGCCATTTGCATAACGAATGTTGATGGGATCAAACAGCAGCACTGCTGCTAGATCGTTGTCAGCTGCGAGGGATCGAATAGCCTCTAGACGATATTGACGCACTGCTACTTCGTCGATTGGTTGACTGATGTTCAATGGATCAATCATTTCCTGCTGTTGCTCAATGAATGCAATACGTGAATTATGTTGCCTTGACGAACTCCAACATTCCAACTAGATTAATTCAGGTAGTTGGAACATGGCAAATTAATGGTCTCAACTTGGAAATAAAGTATCAATTTAGACGATTTATAGTTATTAATTAATTCATGGCGTTACTATTCATAATAATATATAAATAACAATTAGTTAATAATCTAGTTGAAACAATAGGATCGGTTTAATATAAAAATAGACGATATTCAAATATCAATTTTGACCTGTACAAATACCACATTGGTATGTTAAGGAAATATACATTCAGCCGCAAATTTTTTCTCAATAAACGATGAATTTTCCACCTGTTTGGTGATTTATGACAAACGAGAACAAGTTTTTTCCACGTCTAGTGGAATCCATGATTCGCGATGCAATTTCGGACACGCCGGTCGTATGTGTGCTTGGTGCTAGACAATGTGGCAAAACAGCACTGGTGAGGCATCTATTTCCAGATCGCCCATATGTAGATTTGGATACACACAGTGAGTTTGTGGTGGCTTCGGAAGATCCTAGCTCATATATACAGCGTCTGCCCGATACAGTCACTATCGACGAAGTCCAAAAGGTTCCGAATCTCATCGGTCCGATTAAAGTATCCGTTGACCAGAACCGACAGCCCGGGCGATTTATTTTGACGGGTTCAGTTAACTTGCTCCTCATTCCAGGTCTGACACAAACCCTCGCAGGAAGAATGGAAATTATCGATCTTCACCCTTTGACAGAATCGGAAAAATCCAGATCAAGCGGAAACTTTCTGTTTGATTTGCTCGACGATAGACTTAAACCGGATTTCAGAACCGACCGGACAGTCATGTCAGATCTGGAGTTTGAGGAGAGAATAATATCTGGTGGATACGTCGAACCCTTGAATCGCGACGTTCTTCGTGCAAGACAGTGGAGAAGAAACTATTTACGCGATATTGCGGAAAGAGAAGTTTCTGAAGCCTTCAAAATCAGGAATCCAGAATTGCTGTCCCGAATTATGGAACGGCTTGCCTGTCGAACTGGATCTCTATTGAGAATCAGCGAATTGGCCAAATCACTCGCTGTTCACAGACTGACTATAGAGCGGTATCTGGCATACCTTGAGCGGGTGTATTTGGTACGTAGGATTCCCGCCTGGCATTCCAACAGAACAAAGCGCCTGATTAAATCCCCCAAAATTCACTTTGTCGACTGCGGATTGGCTGCAACGTTAGCAGATTTTCCTGTGGACAACCAAGAAAAAAATCGAGTTTACTTGGGTCATTTGTGTGAGTCATTCGTTGTTCAGCAAATTATTGCTCACGCTGGGTGGACTCACCCAGACTTACGATTCTGGCACTATCGGGATAAGGACCAAGTAGAGGTCGATTTAGTCATGACTCTAAGGGACAAAGTCTGGGGATTCGAAGTCAAATTAAAATCGAGCGTGAATTCGCGAGACGCTAGAGGTTTGATCAAGCTAGCCAATGTATGCGGTAATGATTTTCAAAAAGGCATCTTATTCTACACAGGAAATGACATCATCTCACTAGCCAAGGGATTGGTTCTGGCTGTACCCGTTTCTGTGTTATGGACGAGGTAAGCTGTTTCATCGTAACAACAAATTCGGGTGTTGATAGGATCAAACAGCAACGCTGCTGCTAGATCGTTGTCAGCTGCGAGGGATCGAATTGCATCCAGACGATATTGACGAACTGCTACTTCGCCGATTGGTGGATTTCGACAGTCTTTGTCTGAACATCAGTGCTAAACGACTGTGATCAGTCAATACTTTTAAGCCATGTTCGGTAATCGACAGAATTTCATCGACGTTAGCTTCTTGTTCGTAAATGAAATTCCACCTTGTTTGGTGGCTACGGGAAATTGGAAAATGCTGTTTTCAAGCAGCTGAATTTTACGCTCAATTACTCTGAACTGATCTTTTGAAACCACTGGTAATTCCCTCCCGTCTGTTCAATCCTTTTGAACAAGAAGTTTATGAGATTTATAAAGTGATACTCTCCTAACGGCACTGCATAGGCATAACCCTCTGGATTGAGCGGTGCATCATCGATGATTCTGAGATTCATTTCTGGATTCTTTTTGATAAACTCTTTGATCATTCCATTGTCATACAGCAAAGCATCGGCCCGCCTGCTGTCAACTTCCAGGTAGTATGAGGAGTAACCTTCTTCGTTTTCGAGATATTTCACTGTCGCTCTCTTGTAAAAACGCTCGGCGAGTAGTTCGGATTCCAAACTAGGGCCGACGATAACAGTGATGCCCTCTTGATCCACGTCCTTGTGAGTTTGCAAGGGTGAATCTATATGGACTGCCACACTGTTGAATGCGTATCCAATGGGGTCAGAGAATAGCACTCGTGTCACATATTCCACAGTGGGGAATGTCGGAGACATGTGAATGTCGCATTTTCCGGTCTCCAAATATGTAATCCTTGTCCAAAAATCAGCGCTTATAGCTTTGTAATCAACGCCTAAGGCTGTGGCCAGATACTTCGCCGATTCTACAGAGTCTCCGACCCATTTCCCTGTTTTAGAATCTTTGTAAGACCATGGCGGTTGTTCCAAGTGGCACACCAGCAATTTACCCCGTTCCTGAATTAAGTCAATTCGATTGTCTCCAGCGTATGCTGATTCATGACCAGGTATCAGTAAACTCAAGACAACGCCGATAGCTAGAGCAAAAGACTTCACGTTCATTTGATATTCCTTCTCGTGGCTCAATCCGAAACCGATCTTCGAATGCAAAATATTTAGTTTTATGAGTTAGATGCAATTGTATTGCGAACAGTTGTCGATTGATATGGGTTTGACTAGACGAGGGCTTCTCAACGATTCTGTGAGAAAAGTCAAGGTTGGATGCCGACAGAGGATGCGGCGGCATCAATACGGCAAGTCAGGCAGCCAAGACCACTCTTCCGGCACCATCTTCGCCAAGCGCTAGGAGTTTGTAGTGCATGAGCGAGGCTTACAGTCTACCTGAAGCCAAAGACACAATCATGACCGAAATCGAGCGCTGAATCACAGGCGACAGTTAACTTTGCACTGTGTTAATCAGCCGCCTCTACGTACATGCGCTCACCCCAGAATCCGGATTTCCAGACATTGATACACTCTGCGGCAAAACTCTCCAATTCCTCAATATCTGCTGCAGTTGCAAAAATATTGCCGGTATTGCCGCCGCTTGGGCCATAGAGGCTGTTGCCACGGTCGTAGAAAAGAGCAATATCTACAATGTGAAAGTCGCTTTCAGGCGTCCAGGATTCTGGCGGTAGTAACCCATCCGGGTGAAAGATATACATCAGATCACCAGGTGCCGGATACATACACATCCATTCTTTTGGCGGATCTTCACCGAACACGTGTTCAACCGGTAGAAGCGTGTAAATTTCATGGTTGGCGTACTTTGCGTGCCACATATCACCCTCGAACGGGAGCGCTTTACTGACGATTTCACAAGTTGCCGGAGAGTTGTCCCAGCGCAGTTTCAACTTCACGCTAGCCCCGTTATTTCGCATTCCTACCCGAACATATTTCAGTCTATCGCTCATTTTCCGCCTCACTGTTGAATTGAACTTCGGTAATGGTACCGAATTGGAGTTTCGGGCCATTATATTGGTCGATCTGGCTGGCTGTTCCGTGTTTCCAGGGTTGATCTGAATTATCCTCTTAACGTATTGATAAAACAACGATTATGTGGTTGGTTTAATCGCGCTGATCGCGTTGATTGTTGAACTCTGATGACGTCAGGGCTAAAGCATTTTTTCACTCTCTATCAAACTCAACAGAACCGATCAGGATTTATAATTTTTTCGACATTACACCATCTGACAGTCGTCATGAATGCCATTCCGACACCCGATCATCTAGTCTGGACGACTCCTTCACCAGTGAGCACCACAACGATCGCGAATGGGCATGTCAAAGTAAACTGGCTTGATGGTAAATCTCACCAATTTCATCCTTTCTGGCTACGCGATAACTGTGCTTGTGTGGATTGCCTGCACCAGGGTACCCGGGAACAGCTTCTGGACATTCGGCAGTTGCCGCTTGACATCATTGCCCTGTCTGCTTCCCGTGATGATGAAGGTGCTGTCACAGTACGCTTTAGCGATGGTCACGAAAGTAGGTTTCATCCGGGCTGGCTTTGGTTTCACGCTGAGCAAAACTGGGTGCTGGCACCACAGGAGGCGGTTTACTGGACCCAGAGCGGTTTAACAGAACCGCCATCGTTTGACGGTCCGTCTGCGGTGTCCAATGATGCAGTCATGCACGAAGCA
>JAJDXD010000076.1 GCA_022823405.1 Gammaproteobacteria bacterium | reverse complement strand
GCAATTGCAGGCAGGTCCTGAATTTCAAAGGTTTGAGATCCAGGTGATTCAACAAAAATAACGCTTGTGTTTTGTTTGATCAGATCTTTGATATCACCACCAATCAAAGGATCATAGTATGACACCTCTACTCCAAATCGTGTCAGTACCTGATTACAGTATTTTCGAGTTGGCTGGTAAACGCTATCCGTTACTAGGACGTGATCGCCTTGACTCACAAACGCCTTTAGCGACTCAGTAATTGCCGCCAAACCAGAGGAAACGGTAATGGCGCCATTCGCACCCTCAAGTTCAGCGATTGCAGTTTCCAAGGCAAAACTAAGTGGCGTACCGTAACGTCCGTATACTACCTGATCTCTTTGCTGACGCTTTGCTTCTGAATTACGAAATTCATCGTAAGTCTCATACAAAACAGTGGAGCCATGATAAATTGGAATATTGACAAATCCATGGCTGTCTTTATGGTCTCTACCCAAGTGTGCAACTTTGGTTTCGGGAGAGAAATTTGACGCCTTCATCGAGTAGTCCTTACTAATTGTTGTAAATGATTATTGAATTTTTGTCGTCATATGCCTTTCAGTCGGACAGCAGCACAAACATTGACTCACTCATCACAAAATGAAGCGTGTTCATTTAGTGAACACAAAAGAGTCATTCAAACCTAAACTTCAGAAAATTTGAAAGTGTGCGTCAGTTATCTCACCGTCGACACCGTTAGTCGGCAAAATATCCTGAGGGCAAGCTGAAAACGCAAATATACAGTCCATCATTGCGCGAAATTGAATGTAGTCACCTGGTTCAGTTACGGGGGGATCGATTGTCAGGTCACCTTTCGTGGTCCATGGAATATTCATGAAAATATTGATTGGACTTGGAGTTTCATGAACTTCATAGCCGATTTCCTTCATACCATTTGCAAGATTATCGGTGCAGCTGTCATGGAATTCAGTACAGCCTAAAAGTTGATAGCGATATTTGTCACACGCTGCCATCAGCATATCATGAACACCAGGTGACGTGTCTTGCTCGACTTTAGCAATCGGTCGACGAAAATTCGTGTAAACAAAGTCGCCAGGTTCAAATTGTAATTTCAAGAGTGCCGCACGAGTGTGTTCGTTAGATTGAAATTCACTAAGGTCATGAAGGTTATATATCCAGGTGTCGACAACCTGACTGCCATATGTATTTATGATTCGAATTGATTGTCCTTTATCGACAACAACTGCTTTGCCTTTTCGCGCAGGGATCATTACTTTGTCTGCCATTTTGTATTTCTCCTCTAATTAATTATTAGGTGCTCGACGTCTAATTAGAAATTGAACTATATAATTTGCGCTGATCTGCAATACCACCTAGGGATGGACTGATTCAAACAGCCATACAAGTGGCGAGATAATGTTGCTTGTAAAGAAAAATATATATTATCAAAGTTATATAGCTTCTATCTAAACATCTTCATGAATCTTACTTTCGAGATCTCCAAGTTGCTTCCGGAGATAATCGTGAGCCTTATGGCCTGTGCGATTTTGGTAATTGACCAAACCGCGCTGAAGAAGTACAAGAACCTGCCCTTTGCCCTCACACTAATTACACTCATTGTTGTCAGCATTATATTTGCTGGAAATCTTTATCAAGAATCCGCTGTCGTGATGGAAGGAATGTTTATCGATGATTCCTTCTCTAATTTAATCAAGCTTGTAATTTGTCTGATTAGTCTGCTGGTTTTCGGTCATGCCCGGGCCTATTCGAAAGCACGAAATATTGCTGGCGGCGAGTTCTACGTATTGGGTCTTTTCGGAGTTCTGGGTATGATGGTTATGGCTTCCGCTGACCATTTGCTCGTCGTTTACCTTGGGCTTGAACTGATGTCGCTGTGTTTATATTCGATGGTTGCTTTTCAGCGCGACTCGAGCAATGCGACCGAAGCAGCCATGAAGTATTTTGTGTTAGGTGCCCTAGGATCCGGCTCGTTGCTCTACGGCCTATCTATCATCTATGGTTTGACCGGTTCGCTTGATATCGCGGTCATTCAAAATGAATTTGCAGACGCTTCGGCTGATAACCTTCCGTTGATTCTTGCGGTTGTTTTTGTGGTTGTGGCTTTGGCGTTTAAACTGGGTGCGGCACCATTTCACATGTGGGTGCCGGATGTTTATCATGGGGCGCCGACGTCAACAACGATTTATCTTGGTACGATTCCAAAGATCGCTGCATTTGCGATGGTTATTCGTTTGCTGATTGGTGGCTTGATGGAGCTGCAGCACTTGTGGCAGGACATGTTGATTATTATCGCCCTACTTTCGATCATTGTCGGGAATGTGATTGCAATTGCGCAAACCAACCTTAAACGCATGCTTGCATATTCTACGATTGCGCACATGGGATTTATGCTGCTTGGTGTACTCAGCGGAACCAATGAGGGACTCACTGCGTCGCTTTTTTACGTGATCGTTTATGCGGTTATGAGTCTGGGTGCATTTGGCATTATCGTAATTAGTGCTAAAAAAGATGAAGAGCTCGATCAAATCAGCGATTACAGTGGTTTGAACAGCCGCGATCCCTGGATGGCGTTTTGGGTGTTGTTGTTGATGTTCTCCCTGGCAGGCGTGCCACCGACAGTCGGATTCTACGCAAAACTGGCAGTTATACAGGCAATCATCGATGTCAATCTGGTGTGGGTAGCGGTAATTGCAGTCCTGTTTGCAGTCGTTGGTGCGTTTTACTACTTGCGCGTGATTAAGGTGGTTTATTTCGATCAACTGGAGGAGGTTCTTGTACCTTACCAGCAACTACCGGCGTCAAGAGCTTTACTTGGCCTGAATGCGATGGTGCTCGTTGCAATTCTTCCATGGGTCGGAGATGTAATATCGATTTGTGAGACAGCGATCGCTAGTTTGCGTTAGTTTCACATCGAACCACAGTCATTGGCCATGACGAACTGCTCAATTGGCTGCAGAAATTGGTTGATTTTCTCCAGAATAAATTAGTCAGAGCCAGCACGCACATCGAACAAAATCGCTTCGGATTCTTTGAAAATTTGTAAAATAAACACTTTAGACCAATCGTGATGCGGGGTGGAGCAGTTCGGTAGCTCGTCGGGCTCATAACCCGAAGGACGTAGGTTCAAATCCTACCCCCGCTACCAAATCAGCCGGCATTTCTTTGGCAGGGATGTCGGCTTTGGTTTTGAATGGAGAGCAATAAAGTTGTCAGTTGTGAAATCCTCAATAATTGTCTATAGATTATGGAATAGTCCGGCTCTATTACTAGTATTATGGGATTTACAAAATGTCATTATCATTGTCAAGGATTGACAAATTCCCGATAGCACTTGATTCGTCGCTGTCTCAATTACAAGATTCAAGTGTGGAAATGGAATCAAATAACAATAAATATCAATCTGAACCTATACGGAGCACACTGATTTGGCAGAGAATTGATTCAAGTGATAATGAGTAGGTTCTATGCAAAAAGAAAATTCGCAAGACTCTGAAAACATTCGATATCAGGTAGATGAACAGCCACCGACGCCTCTGACCATCGGACTTGGCATTCAACTTGCGACACTATGCATTGCGGGGGTTGTGCTGGGACCAGCCATTGTGGTGAACGCGGCTGGTGGAGATCAAGCCTATCTCCTGTGGGCGGTATTTGGGGCGATATTTGTCAGTGGTATTTCCTCCGTGATTCAGGCTGTTCGGTTTGGCCGCATTGGTGCTGGATATGTACTGGTCATGGGTACGTCCGGTGCATTTATTGCAGTATCTGTTGCCGCGATTGCTCAGGGTGGACCAGCGATGATGGCAACTCTGGTCATTGTTTCATCATTATTTCAATTTCTACTCGGGTGGCACCTTTCACTATTTCGTAGAATTTTGACACCGACTGTCGCTGGTACGGTGATTATGCTGATTCCAGTGACCGTGATGCCCATCATTTTTGACATGTTGTCTCAGGTCCCAGAAGGCGCACCAGCAAATTCAGCTTCTATCTCAGCACTTGTTACTGCTGTGGCTATTGGTGCTATCGCATTAAAAGCCAAAGGTATGCTACGGCTATGGGCTCCGGTAATTGGAATTGTAGTTGGATCATTTGTTGCCATTTACTATGGCATCTATGATTTTTCAACATTCAAATCAGCTGCCTGGTTTGGGTTGCCGGAAGGTGGTTGGCCCGGATTTGATTTGAGTTTCGGCCCGGTGTTTTGGAGTCTGCTACCCGCATTTATTTTTGTAACACTTGTCGGTGCAATTGAAACGGTAGGTGATGGTGTCGCTATTCAGCGAGTCTCGTGGCGACGAGCGCGTGCTATTGATTTTCGCGCAGTGCAGGGAGCGGTGAATGCTGATGGTCTGGGCAATTTTCTTTCTGGATTGATAGGAACAGTACCGAACACGACCTATTCGACGAGTGTGTCCGTTACTGCGCTGACTGGTGTTGCTGCACGCGGTATTGGAGTTGCGCTTGGTGCTGTCTTTATCGTCCTAGCTTTTTTTCCAAAAATTCTCGCAATTATCATCGCCATTCCAGGACCGGTCGCTGCGGCCTATATGACTGTCTTACTCGGCCTTTTATTTGTCGTGGGTATGCGAGTCGTAATTCAGGATGGTGCTGACTATCGAAAAAGTTTAATAGTTGGAGTTGCATTTTGGGTTGGTGTCGGATTTCAGAACGGGTTGATTTTTCCGGAGATTGCGCAAGATTTTGCAGGAGGAATTCTGGAAAATGGGATGACTGCCGGTGGATTGACCGCCATCATTCTTTCACTGTTTGTGGAGTTTACGAACCCGCGTCGGCATCGGTTGTCGGTACCGTTTGATACCAATTCACTGCCAGAGATTCGGAACTTCCTAGAAACCTTTGCTTCCAAATTTCGATGGGGCGAAGCAGCAAAAGACAGGCTTACCGCGGTTGCTGAAGAAGCTTTGTTAACTCTGGAGAATCAGATGGAAGATGCGGACACCAAATTGAGCGAAAGACACTTGTTGCTGACAATTCAGAGGGAAGGAGATAAGGCAGTCATGGAAGTGATTTCTGCACCCTCAATGGAAAATATAGAAGATCGGATTGCGCTGGTAGGTGGTTATACAGATGAGGCAACTGATTCGAGAGAGGTTTCTTTACGAATACTGCGTC
Organism: Gammaproteobacteria bacterium; assembly: GCA_022823405.1. Classification (GTDB taxonomy): domain Bacteria; phylum Pseudomonadota; class Gammaproteobacteria; order Arenicellales; family JAJDZL01; genus JAJDZL01. Next base: position 12,681 of record JAJDXD010000076.1, on the reverse strand, counting down.
ATTACGCGTCTTCTGTTCATCATCAGCAGTATCACGACACCGATGTCATTACGATGTCAGTCGATGTTGCTTCAATCTCAAAGTAGTCATCGTCCATTTACGTAATCAACCTGTAACCTACAAATTTTTCTTGGTCTGTTGATTGCAGCATTTGCAACAACTGTTACAAAATTCTGCCTACTTCTCAAACTGAATCGATAAATGATGGATCAACTTGATTTTTTATTGAAACGTAAGTACTACTTAGTCATTTTCATAGGTTTTATTTCTTTCTTATTTTCAATGTCTTCTATTGCTGTTGATGGTTATAAGAATTGAAATTCGGCATGACTGCAGAACAAGTATTGAATAGTAAGATTTGTACATTTCAATCTCTGATGAAATCTGACGATTATGAATTTGTCGAATTCGCCGCATGCACTGATTTCCAATTTGGTGGGGAATCAGTTCTTGCAGCGGCCTATTTTGTCAACGGAGAATTTTTGAGGTTTGGTATTAATGTCCGTGCTACTGCTGATATGGTGCAGAGTTTAATGAAAAGTTTGATGAATAAATACGGTGCACCATCAACGATGCCTTCCGAGGATGAACTAAATGCGGTTGATACATTACCAAATAGAGTAGCTTTCATCGGATTTGACAAAGATACAGTTTTTCTTGGATTTGAATCTGACGAAAACTACTCACAGACTGTCGTTCTCATTTACACATCTCCAAAATATGAATTGCTTTTAATATCAAATCAAGAAAGAGTTCTCGAAAGTGATATTTGAATTGGTAGTTCTACATTCTGTTTGAGATGCGGCCATTATCAAGCCTATCGTCGCAAGTATCACCACCTGCACGAGTGTAAGACCTGTCTGCGGGCAGAGGACTGGCAAGCCTACACTCATCCCAAGTGGGCAATTTCAAACGTAACCGACAAATAGTCACGATTCTCCCCTAGACCCAGCTTTAAACCCAAAGTTGGGTTAGCAACAAATAAAATATTTTCACTCTACTGTGGTATCGTATTTCGTTCAATTCTGCTACGTTGTAAACCAGCAGTGACTGTGAACAGTATGAGACTGTGAGATTATCAAGTGAATTCGTTTGAACCCCATGAGTTATTTGATGTTGTCGATTCAGAAGATCGTGTGATTGGCTGTAAATCGCGGGCTGAAGTTCATCGGAAAAATCTGTTGCATCGTTCAGTTCATGCAATTGTTCAGAATGATGCGAGGGAGGTGTTTTTGCAGTTACGCGCTAAGTGGCGGGATAATAACCCGAATTTGTGGGATTCATCAGTCGCAGGGCACCTGCAGACTGGTGAAAGTTATGATCACGCAATGGTTCGTGAAACTGAGGAAGAAATCGGGATCAAACTTGATTCACCTCCAGAACGGCTGTTTAAGTTGAAAGCCAGTGAAATTACTGACTACGAATTCTGCTGGATATACAGAATCAATCACAATGGCCCTTTTTCAATTGATCTGCACGAAGCACAGGAGGGTAGATGGTTTTCACCGGAAGAGTTGGATAGTTGGATTGAAACATCCCCACTTGAACTGACTAGTGCATTCAGACTGATTTGGCAAAATTACAAGGAACATGAGGAAAAAAATCAATAAACCACTCATTGGTGTAACCAGCTATCACAGAAACGATGAAGATCGTTTCACATTACCAGTGAACTATTTGGATGCTGTAGAACGCGCCGACGGCATTCCAGTGATAATTGCTCCCACTACAGAAAATATTCAAGAACAGTTGGACCGTCTAGACGGTGTTGTACTGACTGGCGGAGCGGATATTGACCCAAGCCACTACGATGGTGAGCACAATGAGTCGGTCTATGGTGTTAACAAGGAACGGGATCACTACGAATTGGAGTTGACTCGAAAGGCGATGCAGAAAAAAATCCCGACGTTAGCAATTTGCCGAGGTTTGCAAGTACTGAATGTTGCAATGGGTGGCACGCTAGTTGAGCATATTCCAGATGAATATGACGATTCAATTGTTCATCGTGGCGAGAATTACAACAAAGTTGAACATCTCGTCTCGCTCAACGTGAATTCACAGTTAGCTGAACTCCTGGGACACAATGAATTTGTTTGCGCTTCATATCACCACCAGTCAGTGCGCAGAGTTGCTCCTGGATTTAGAGTCGTTGGAATCTCGGATGATGGGGTGATTGAAGCGATTGAATCAGTTGACTACCCCTACGTAATTGCAGTGCAATGGCACCCCGAGCAATCGGCAAGTTCAGACCCCATTCAGCAGCAACTATTTAATGTATTTGTTGATTGGGCGCGAGGAGAGACAGACGCTCCTCAAAAGTTAGATTCTGCCAAATTAGTGGACTAGCAGTCAGATTCTCAGGATTCTATCCCAGTGAAACTGGGAACACCAAATTGTTTTCTGTCTGACTCGGAAAAGGCTCTTTCCACTTCCTGAGCAATAATGCTGATTCCATCCCGCACCATCTCCTTGCTTCCGGCATAACTGATTCGTATGCACTCATACCGGTGCTGCCAATGTCCACTTAATCCAGGGAAGAAATGTCTGCCTGGCACTACGTAGACGTTCCGCTGCTTAAGTCTGGCATACAACTCTTCGTCAGATATCGGTAAACCCGGAAACCACAACCAGACGAAAAATGCCCCTTCCGGATTGTGGAGCATGTAGGGAATGCCTTTCATATGCTGATGAATCGCTTCGGTGACATTCTCCATGCGATCTTTGTAATACGGACGAATGACTTTGTTGCTCAACTGAAAAATTTCTCCGTTTCTGACTGACTCTAAAGTCAAAACGGACCCAAAGTTTCCACTGGCCAGTGTCATTGTTGCATTGGCACAGGTGAAGAGCTCAATCACCTCTTCCCGCGCGATTATGATGCCGGTACGCGTTCCAGGTAAACCGAGTTTGGAAAGACTCAAACACAAAATAATGTTCGGATTCCACTCAACTGTTGCTTCCGTATAAACAATACTCGGGAATGGCAATCCATAGGCACTATCAATAATCAGTGGAATATCGTGTGTCCTTGCCAATGACAGCAGTTGTTGTACTTCGTTGTCGGAAATCATATTCCCGGTTGGATTGGTTGGGCGCGAGATGCAGATGGCACCGATGTCGTCTGTGACTTCAATCTGTTTGAAATCAATTTCATATTTGAATGTCACTGACGAAGTTTCGACAATTTTTGGCCTCATTGATCGAAAGCGAGGTGCTTTTTCATCGGCTTCGTTGTAGCCAATGTACTCAGGCGCTATAGGCAGCAGAACTTGTTTAGTCTGATTATCAGCGTAGTCGCCGGACAGTAAACGAAACAGAATAGTAAATGCCATCTGGCTTCCATTGGCAACGGCAATATTTTCTGGTCCAATATTCCAGCCATAGGTTCTTTGCAGCAATTCCGCAAGTGCTTCCGAGAATTGGTAGAGACCCTGTGGTCCTGCATAATTTCCAACTAGTTTTTCAAATTTGTTCGAAGTCTGAAGAATATCTGCCATACATGCACGAAAATAAGTCTCGACTTCCGGGATGTGTCCAGGATTACCACCACCCAGCATATACAGCGGGCGGCCTTCTTCTGCAGAGGCATTGCCAAGGTCTTTCATTAGACTGATAATGCCGTCTTCGCGATATATGCGATCGGCCCAAGTAGAAAATTCCATGTTTTACTGAAAAAGAGTTAAGGGGTTGAATCAGGAACGATTATCAGCGTTCTGTAGTGAAACCAGATCTGCCAGGATATTAATTGCTTCATCAAGAAAAATGTCACCAATTCGATCGGATGGATAGGCATCGTCAGTAACGGTGTCGACAGGATCAAGACCGAAAAGTGAGCGTACTTCATTCAAAAGTCCGAGTTGTTCGTCCTGATCACTCTCGAGAGATTGCTTACGTAAATTTTCATTCAGGCTGACAATCGTTGGTGTTTCGCGGTGAAATGCCATTCGGTCCTGTTCCACGATGATTTTCATCAACGGATTAAGTTCCATGCGAATTCGGTTTAATTCCCGAATCTCTGGAATCTTGTTCTGAATCTCGATTTTTTTGTGCCAGTGCTTGGTGTGTCTTGTTGGCTTAATGGCAGATTCTGGTAATGCGTTTTCGAATGAACGTTCACCTGAATTTGCTATTAATTCATTGGTCGGAAACAGAACGTCTGGGATGACACCGAGATGCTGAGTACTGATACCATTTACCCGAAAGAACTGTGCAGTTGATAATTTGAGTGCTCCCAAGTCAACATTTTTTTCTTTCGCCAACTGGCCGAGTGGCCAGATGTTTTGCAGTGAGCCTTTTCCGAATGTAGTTTCACCAACAACGATTGCACGGCCATAGTCTTGCATTGCTGCTGAAAATATTTCAGAGGCTGAAGCACTATGACGATCGACTAGTACCACTAGCGGGCCATCGTATACGGTTTGTCCGTCGCTATCCGCATGGATTCGAAGTTCTTTCTGTGAGTTTTCAACTTGTACCACCGGTCCTGATGGAATAAACATACTGGTTAGCTCAACTGCTTCATTCAGCGCACCACCACCGTTGCCGCGCAGGTCCACTACCAAACCATCAATCTGTTGCTCTTCGAATTCAATCAAAAATTCTTTGACATCGTCTGCCGAAGATGTGGTGACTAAATCACTGTCATCCGTCTCCAGGAAACTGGAATAGAACGACGGCAGTTGAATAACGCCCAGTTGGAAAATTTCTCCATCAGAATCAATTTCAACAGTCGACTTCTTCGCCATCTGTTCTTCAAGTTTTACCGTCTGGCGAACCAGTACAACATGATCCGCGGGTGTACCTCTAGGCGCATCTTTGCGTAACACTTTGAGGTTAACGGTCGTACCTTTGGGTCCTCGAATCAGGTCAACAACATCCTCGATTCGCCAGCCGACGATATCTTGGAATTCCTCATCGCCGCCATTTGAAACTCCAACGATTCGATCACCGATATGCAGACGTTTACTCAAATGAGCAGGTCCACCCGTAATGACACCCTGAACGACTGTGTATTCATTCTCCGTCCGCAGCATTGCTCCGATCCCTTCGATTTGTTGAGAGATGCTAATGCGAAGATTACTGGAACTATGGGGTGAGAAGAACTGAGAATGCGGGTCCAGTTCTTTAAGGTATGAATTGAGAAATATTTCAATCACATCAAAAGCATTAGACATAGCGACAGAATTTCGAATACGATCGTATCGCGAAGCCATCGTTTCTTTGATTCGGGTTTCATCTTCACCGTTAAGTCTGAGGGTCAGTATGCTTTCCTTGATCAGACTGTCCCAGAGCGCGTTCTGCTCTACCTCGCTGATCGGCCAATCTTCGTCAGATCGGTTAATTTGAATATCTTCATTGAGTTCAAAATCAAATGGATAATCAATTTTTGAAATTGCGTAGTCGGCTCTTTCATTAACACGTTGTTGGTAGACTCTAAAGATTGAAAAAATTTCGTCAAGTTTGCCCCTTTTCAAAAAATTGTCAAAATAGAATCGGTTGGATTCAAAATCTCTGACATCTGATGACAAAAAGTACACTTTTTGAGGATCCAGAGATTCCAGATACTCAAAAAGTATCTGTTCAGAAAAATCGTTGGTAAGCTCTTTTTTTCGATAGTGATACTTGTTCGCCAACCTGGCAGTTGCAGCAACTACGGCCTCGTGATATTCACCAAAGTCGAGCAGGTTTTCGCGTTTGACATCAGCGATCGACTGTGTTTCGTTTTGCTGGAAAAGGACTGTGTAGGATAAATATCCTACAAGCAGACCTGCGAGCAGCAATCTGCCTACCCATCTGTTTGGTTGAAAAAACTTGAATTTACTATTTTCAATCATCACTGACACTGCGGAAATTATCAATGCGGTCCGCGGCCATTTGACTGACGCGATATAGCTCCTGATCGCGTATTCCGATCGACTCAAGTATGTCTAGAGTGGACAGTACATACTCAATATTGGGACCGCGTTGTCCTCTGGCGTGAGCAACAATGTTGGCCTTTTTTTGTGGGCTCAGATTATTGACGTAAGCATTGTGATGACGTTTAACCACAAATGTCAATGCAGGCACCCGACGACCGTCATCTAAAGAAATATTTCGAATTGATGGATTGTAGATGTCATTCAACAGCTCCCGGTCCTGCAAGTAATCAGCGACCTCGCGTTGATTTTCAGGTGCGATCAAATAGCCCATTCCCGCGCAGGACCCGCCGCGATCAAGTCCAAATACCAATCCAGGTTGTTCGAGGGTACCGCGGTAACGAATTGACCTGATGCAAAGGGAGCGATGAAGTCCATAAATTCTTGCTCGTGTACTCTCAAGGTATGGAAAACCGGGATTCCACATCAGCGACCCGTACCCGAAAACCCATAGATTTTCGCGCGGCAAGTTGAACTTATCACAAATTGACTGTTCAGTTGACACCGATCGTACCTGAGATACTTCGCTCGTACAGGTCTTCAAATCCCTCCTGAGTCATCTGCACTGGATTGGTTGCGGTGGAAGGATCAATCATGGCCATCCCAGAAAATTTATTGATGTGCGAGTTATCTACACCCAAGTCACTCAAAGTATGCGGAATACCGATTCGCTTGCGTAAATCAAGAACCCAGTGAATGACTGCATCAGGGGACGGATTCGGCAAATCGAGATATCTCGCTAGTGCTGCCAGACGGTCTTCAATGGATTGGCAATTGAATTCGAGCACGTAGGGCATGACGACAGCATTGGTTGTACCATGATGGGTACCTAAAACTGAACCGCAGGGATGACTGAGACTGTGCATCGCACCCAGACCTTTTTGAAATGCTGTTGCCCCCATTGAAGATGCAACCTGCATTTGTGCCCTCGCTTCAAGGTTGCTTCCGTTCTGGCACGCCGGTTCAAGCCAGTCGCGAATTAGCCGCATTCCTTCAAGTGCAATACCCTGTGCCAGTGGGTGAAATACGGGACTGCAATAGGCTTCCAGATTGTGAGACAAAGCATCCATACCAACCCCTGCGGTTAATGCTGCTGGTAGACCTACTGTTACCTCCGGGTCAAGAATGACACAGACAGGAAGCATTTTCGGGTGAAAGATTATTTTCTTGGTTTGGTCCGTTTCATCAGTGATCACTGATGCGCGTCCGACCTCGGAACCGGTTCCTGAGGTTGTGGGTATGGCAATTACCGGTGCAATTGCATCGGCATTTGCACGTGTGTACCAATCTTCTCGATCTTCAAAGTCCCAAATGGGTCTATTTTGTCCAACCATCAGTGCAATGGCCTTTGCGACATCCAATGCGCTTCCACCACCCAATGCAATCACACCATCGTGAGAAGCGGCCCGATAGGCTGCGACACCTTCGTTAACATTCGCTTCTATCGGGTTAGCTTGTAAATTTGAAAATAGTGTGCAGTTTTCGAGCTGTTCCTGACAGTGTGTCAAGATTTGATCGACCATCGGTAGCGATACCAAGCCTGGGTCGGTTACCAGAAGCGGATTATTGATGCCAAACTCCTGACAGATTGCGGAAATTTCAGAAATTCGGCCAGTTCCGAAACGCATTGCAGTCGGATAGTGCCAGTTGTTCGAAGAGGAATCAGTTCGATAGGTCATCACTTAAAAAATACCAAAGTTAGGGACTGATTGTCAAGAAAAAGAAATAAATTCAATAAAGTGGTTTGTCAGAAAAGGTGAATACAATTCATTCGGTATCTAGGTCATTTTGTTCAACTCAATACTTGCTCTTAAGTGTTTACGCAATTGACATTTCTTCGTCATCTGCATCAGGGAACGATTCCTCGTAATGTTCTCGGTTGCCCTCTATTCAAGGAACGATGGATGCAGCTTGATCAATTAGAAATCAAAGTCCCCAAATTACATTCCAATCTATTGATTTTAAGCAATAATCAATCAATACAGTGTGTCAGGTTTAGCCTGATTTTATTTTATAGGGGTCAGAGCAATTAATATATACAGCAATCCCCTACCTTTCTTGACTCATTTCAGATAAAGGTAGGGACGCTTGGCTGGGGCATGAGAGGGATTTTGTTTGAGTCATTTCTGTAAAATTGCGATAACGACTTATTGGCGCAACTCGAAAAATAGATGTCGTCCGTACACATTCACATAGACCCTGTTGGTGGTATAGCCGGAGATATGTTTGTCTCAGCAATGCTGGATCTTTATCCGGAGCACAAAGAAGGCATGCTAGAAAACCTGTGCTGTATTTCAGTTCTGGATGATATCGAGGTTGAGATTACACCTCACAATGATTCCGTATTAACTGGCAAGCGTTTCAGCGTTTGCGGTCCGGATTTGGGGCATCACCATGCTCACTATCCGAGTTTGCTCAATGTAATTGCTAATTCTTCAATGACTCAGCAAACCAAAGAACTTGCCAGTCGCATTCTTCTTTATCTTGCAGAAGCGGAAGCGGCAGTTCACGGTGTGGAGTTAGATCAGGTTACCTTGCATGAAGTGGGTTCACCTGATTCGTTGACTGATATCGTCTGTGCTGCATACTTGATCAACGCCGTAGAAGTTTCAGCCTGGTCCTGTGCTTCACTTCCAGCTGGCAATGGTAGAGTGAATTCTGCACATGGTGAACTGCCGTTGCCCGCTCCCGCAGTGGTTGAACTGCTCAAAGGTTATCCGGTTCACAATGATGGTCGAGATGGTGAACGAGTTACACCAACTGGAGCTGCCATTCTTCGAAGTCTGAGTCCGCAGTTTAGCACCAGGCGAAGTTCTATGAAATTGATTGGCAGTGGTCATGGCTTCGGAAGTGCAACCTTTCAAGGGATGAGTAATGTCTTGCGACTGACTGCGTTTGAAGACCAATATAAATCTGCGCAATATGAAAATATCGCGATGTTGGAGTTTGAAGTCGATGATCAATCCCCAGAGGATTTACGCATTGGACTTGATCGGATACATAACTTAAAGGGAGTCCTTGATGTTATTCAAATCCCAGCAATGGGCAAGAAAAATCGCTTGACAGTACATGTTCAGATTTTGGCCTCTCCCGATCAAGTTGAAGAAGTTGCTGCCAAATGCCTGCTGGAAACTTCCACACTGGGTGTGAGGATCAGTTGCATTGATCGAATGACACTGAGGAGAGCCGAAGTCGTTCATGATTCGGGGGATGCTGTGATACCACTCAAGGTAGCTGAACGCCCTGATGGTCAGCACACTGCCAAAGTGGAAGCAGAACATCTATCGAAAATCGATGGATACAGGAAACGAAAACGCCTAAAACAGGTCGTTGAACAGCAAGTAGAGAGATCCACCACAGATCTGAACAAATTTTGAAGTATTGAGCAGAATGGATATTCAACAATCCTATGATGGTGTGGAGAGTCAGATAGAGCAGATAAAATCTATTCTGACAGAAATCGGATCTTTTACCATCGCAGTCAGTGGTGGAATCGATAGCACGCTGCTAGCAATAATTGCTGGCAGGACATTGGGTGTTAATGCTGAGATGTTCCATGCGGTATCACCCGCTGTACCGGAACGAGCAACCCGAAGAGTGCGCACATATTCTCACTCCGAAAACTGGAGCCTTACAATCGCTAACGCTGGAGAGTTTAACGACGAAAGATACATGCTCAATCCAATTGATCGTTGTTATTTTTGCAAAACTAATCTTTATTCGTATATCGCCAGCCAATTCGAAAGTCAAATTCTTTCTGGCACCAACCTTGATGATCTGAGCGATTTCCGTCCAGGGCTCAAAGCAGCGGAGCAGCATACGGTGCGACATCCGTATGTGGAAGCGCGTATATCCAAGGCGGGGATTCGCAGCATTGCCAACTTTCTGGGTTTAAAGGACCTTGCACAGCTTCCCGCATCGCCATGTCTTTCGAGTCGTGTTCAGACCAGCATACCAATCGATGCAGAAAGCTTGCGAGCGATCGATCGGATTGAAGTAGCAGTTCAGGAGCGGTTGAATGCCAAAATTGTCCGCTGCAGAATCCGAGAGCAAACCATCGAAATCGAGCTTGACACTGATGCTTTGATTCGGTTGGAATCAGACAGCAGGGAAGACATTGTAGGGGTGGTTCAAAGCCAAATTTCAAGCCTCACTAATGTTTCCACCGTTTCTTTTGCTCCTTACCAAATGGGTAGCGCCTTTGTTGGTTTGCCAAGCTGATGTTGGTTCCAGAGTTCAAACCGGACACCAATCGTTGGCAAAGAATCGGTATTGAAGAAGCCGTTTTTTGCTATAGCAAAACAGTGTCACAGATCGAATCAATTGTGATTGATGCCAAAGAAGACCAGCGTAATCTGTTTTTGACTCGTATGTCAAATGCCAAGTATTCTGAACTTGAGGGAACTATCCAGTCATTGATCGACTATGAAGCTGTTGCCGGCACAGGTATTATTGGCGAGAGGCCTGTAGTAGAGGAATCGCACGATGTGGCTGTTGTAACTGCGGGGACCTCAGATCTCTCGGTTGCAAGGGAGGCTGAAAGAACGCTTCAGTATCACGGCTTCGGGTCCAAATCGTTTTATGATGTCGGAGTCGCTGGCTTATGGCGAATTCTGGAAGTTGAACAGGAATTACGTCGATTTTCAGTCGTCATTGTTGTTGCAGGCATGGACGCAGCACTCGCTTCGGTTGTCGGAGGACTGATTCCATCGGTAATTATTGCTGTTCCGACCTCAGTCGGGTACGGAGTAGCTGAAGGAGGTCGATCTGCGCTAGAATCGGTTCTCTCAAGTTGCGCTCCAGGTGTTACCACGGTCAATATCGACAATGGCTATGGTGCTGCCTGCGCAGCCATTCGCGCACTTAGCGCACAATATAGCCAGTAATACATTGAAGTAAATTTTAAAAGGGTTTGGCAGAACCAAAATAGCCGGCACTTGCGCAGATACTCGAAAGTAGCAACAATTTCTTGACGGTCAAAGTATAGCGGGTATGAAAAGCTTTCGAAATCGAGAAAAGGGTTGGCTGAAATCGAAAATTGATCTGTCGATAACCCTCCAAGAATTTTGTGGCTCTCAGCGAATTAAATCTGATTCAGATTCGAAGTGAAAACAGGAAGGGTTTCAGTGGATTAAATGAATGATTGTTCGCCACTCGAGTCCGTACGAAGTTCCATATCGCTTCATCAGGCACCGGGACCTGACGGCTTTCCTTTAGTTGGAAACTATTTCCAGGTCAGATTGAAACAACTTCACATTGACCTTGAAAATTGGGCTGATCAATACGGTCCGATCTACAGAATCTCGCTGGGGCCGTCCGACATTGCGGTAATTTCAGACAAGCAGGCGATACTTAGAGTACTTCAACAAAGACCTCAGACATTTCGTCGAGATCACAGACTGGAAGCGATCGCTACTGAACTACAGCTGAATGGGGTGTTTGTCGCTGAAGGAAATGATTGGAAGCGACAAAGACGAATTGTAATAGCTGCCTTGACACGCGCTAAGCTGAGCAAGTTTTTCCCCCACCTGAAAACCATTGTTGAACGCCTAATGCTGCGTTGGGAAAGAGCCGCAGCAAACTCACAGCCCATCAATATCGGAAATGATTTAATCCGCTTTACAGTCGACGTAACGATGCAAATCGCTTTCGGTGTCGAATCCAATACACTTGAAGCTTCTGGCCCAGTTATTCAGCAGCATTTAGACAGGGTGTTTCCAAAAGTCCATCAGCGCGCAAATCTTCCATTTGCCTACTGGAGATACTTCAAACTGCCGTCGGATCGAAAACTGGATCACTCTCTAGGAGAGATTCGCCTGAAGGCTAACCAGATTATTGAAACCACTCGAATTCGGCTGAATGAATATCCCGAACGACGCAAAGCACCGGGTAACTTTCTCGAAGCGTTTCTGGTTGAGTTGGAAAAAGAACGGACATTGTTCAGCGATGCAGAAATTTTCGCCAATATAGGTACCTTGCTGCTTGCTGGTGAAGATACGACAGCCAACACAATCGCATGGGCCATTTATCATTTCTCAAAATATCCGCATTACCTAACCAAGGCGAGAGATGAGATTGATAGCGTGTTGGTCAACCACCGAGTGATTCAAAGTGTTGAGCAATCCAAGCAATTGCCTTTTCTGGATGCATTTCGCGACGAATCAATGCGTCTCAAACCTGTCGCACCTTTGATGGTGATGGAGGCTAAAGACGACGTGGATATTCAGGGAATTTCCATCCCAAGTGGTACACCGCTGATCTTGTTAACCCGCTATCTGGCAACTCGTCAGGAAAACTTTGGTGAACCACACGAATTTCTACCACGGCGATGGCTTAAGTCTGCGGCTGAGGAACCACTCAATCACGATTCCCGCGCCTTTCTGCCCTTTGGTGGCGGACCCCGCTTTTGCCCCGGACAAAAATTGGCTTTGCTACAGATTCGCTCGGTGCTAACAATGCTGTGTCGAAACTTTAATTTCGAGACGGTCGATGTGAAGGGAAGCGTGGAAGAGTGCTTGGCATTTACCATGTTTCCACAGAACCTGTTTGTACGCTTATCGCACCGGAAACAAACGAACGCCTGATCGAGAGACGGATAATGACAATTCGAACAAAGGTTTTTTTATGGGAATTATCCATTTGAGTTGACAAAACCAACATTTTAGGATATACTTGCTAACAATGGAAATAAGAAATTTGCTGGCAGTAGATAGCATGACAAAATCAAAGAAAGATCGGAAACGAGTCAGCCTCTACGAGTTCATGG
>JAJDXD010000071.1 GCA_022823405.1 Gammaproteobacteria bacterium | reverse complement strand
AAATCTAGCATCAGGACAATCGTTGACTATCCAAAACCAGGGATACGCTTTCGGGACATTACCTCACTGTTATGCTACCCGGAGGCATTTCGCTATAGCGTCGATCTTCTGTATCAGAAGTTTCACAGCACTGAACTGGATGGTCTGATTGCAATCGATGCACGAGGGTTTCTTTTCGCATCAGCACTCGCATACCAACTTCATCTGCCACTGTTTCTGGTAAGAAAAGAAGGCAAACTGCCTGGAGACACCATCAGTTCCGACTACGAATTGGAGTACGGGACCAATCGTCTTGAAATGCACACCGATTCGTTTGAAGCTGGGTCCCGTGTAGCAATCATTGATGATCTGATCGCCACTGGCGGTACAGTTTCAGCAACTGTTAATTTAATCAATGAACTCGGTGGCAGCGTCGTCGCCTGTGCGGTAGTCGTTGAACTGACGGACTTGGGTGGTCGAGATCGAATTTCACCCATTCCACTCCATAGCCTGGTCACTTTTCGCGAAGATGAATTTTGAGCACGCCGACGTCTGTGTGATTGAAGTCAATCGCGTCTGGCGATAGAAGGTAGGTCTCCTCTCAATCCACATGCAAATCGGATGATTTCCTGCTTGGGGAAATCCATTCGATTCGTTAGCGTTAATCCTGCTCCGAGAACTGTCTGAATCAGTTTCGATGGGTGTCGAAACCCCCAGTCAAATCCGTCCATGATAAATGCCGTCGGAACATTTGAAGACTTCCGCCAGCGCTGATATTGTCTCAGTCTTGAAACCTGAAACGGATCTTGCTTGGATTCTGACCCACCTTCCAACAGAACTTCACTGAGCACAGCAGCATCCATCAGGCCAAGATTGACGCCCATCCCGGCTAGGGGGTGAATGATGTGTGCCGAGTCGCCAGCTAGAACGACTCGGCCGGAAAAATAATTGTCTGCTTCAAGTTTTCTCAATTGAAATGAGGCCAGTTGGCTTATAAGACGCAAATCACCCAACTCATATTCGGCAGCAGCCGAAAGCTGCCGCTCGAATCCTGTTTCAGTCAATTGCATCAACTGAGCGGCAAAAGATGTTTCTGCACTCCATACGATGGAATAACTGCCATCAGCGAGTGGTAAAAATGCCAAAGGTCCAGTTGGTAGAAATACCTGAAAGGCCGTTTGCCTTACGGGTTCAGATGCTTCCACCTGTGCAACCAGAGCTCTCTGGTCGTAGCTTGAGATAGACACGTTAAATCCAACGGATTCGCGAACGGTCGAATTACCACCATCGGCTCCAACCACAAGCAGACTACTGATTCGTTCGTTGTTCGCGAGAACAACTTCAACCCTGTCTTCACTCAGTGTAACGGATTGAAGGTAAACATCGAACCTCAATTCAATATTGGCATATCCTTCAATTGCATCAACCAGCGATGTCGTCACCACACCTGCTTCCACCACATACCCCAGATGCGGTTCAGCAATTTCATCAGCCAGAAACTGAATTCGCCCACCTGCTGAATCCCAAACCTTGATTCGGTCAAAAGAACTGACCCGTTTTGTCTGCATCTTGGACCAAGCACCAACGGCATTCAAAAACGTTTCCGACGCCAGATTCAGTGTGTTTACTCTGAGGTCGTAATAGGAGTCGTCAAAGCGTGGCGAACTGCCTGAATCGAGTATCAGAATTCGATAGTTCGTTTCACGCATAGCAGCAGCGAAAGCCAGACCAACGGATCCGGCACCAATGACGATGATGTCGAAATCGAACTGGGTCATCGAAATTTGCCGCTATTCTCCCTTTCGATCGTTGCAAGATCAGGCTGTCTACCATGCATTCCCATAGTTCGTTCCAACAGCCATTGCTTCGCTGGTGGCAAAAATTGAAGCAAATCCAGACCCAAATTTCGTGCAGGTGTAAGTACTGGAAATTCATTGGCAAAAATCTGAATCAGCCCATCAGTAAACCAAGTGACATATTCACCTTCCTGGCTTCGCCAGCGTTCAAATTTTGACAGCACCTCGATATTTCCAATATCCCAACCTCGATTTCGGGAGTCTCTGAGTACTTGCGCCAATGCTGCAACGTCTCGCAAACCCAGGTTAAACCCCTGTCCCGCCACAGGATGAACTGTATGCGAAGCGTTACCAACGACTACGACGCGCGGTTTGGTGAATTTCTTCAGATAACTAAGTGTCAGAGGGTATACCTTGCGCTCTCCTAGAAGCTGTTTAAATTGTCCTGCACGATCGCCAAAAATAGTCTGTATTCTGACCAGAAATTCGCTTCTGGACAACTGTAGCACTTCATTTAGATCTTCGGGTTCCTGGGTCCAGACAACCGAATAACCATTCTCGCCAAAAGGAAGTAGTGCTAGCGGACCCGAACGAATGAAATGCTCATAGGCACTGCCTCGGTTCTTCCGATTGGTCTCGACCCTGCAAACCAGTGCACACTGCCGATAGGGAATGCTGCGTGGCGTAAACTTCAGCTCTTCCCGAAGAGCGGAATTTGAACCATCAGCAATGACCAGCAATTTGGCAGAAAGCGGGCGATCAGTTCCTCCCTCCGAGTCGTCTGCCATCGCGAATACACCCACGTCATTGATCTCGACCTGCTTGAGAATCATCGGACTCAATATCGAGACGGATTCGTTTGATTCGAGAACCTGGATTAATTGAGCACCAATCGCACGCGCTCCCACATTCCAGCCCAATGCCTCTCGCCCAACGTCTCTAGCTGTAAGCTGGACATGACCACCGGCCGCTGCATCGCTGACATCAATTTGTCGAATCGCCGTTGCTTCGGTGGTACTCAGCCCTTGCCAAACATTGAGTTTTCGAAAGATAACACCAGAACTATAGGTAAGTGCCAGTGCCCGATAGTCAAAACTGGGCTGATTGGTGCTGGAGTACGCCGCAGCTTCAACCAGCGCAACCTTAAATCCGTACCCTACCAGTATGCAGGCGAGACTTGCTCCGACCATGCCTCCACCACTGATTATCAGGTCGTATTTCTCGGTTTTCATCAAATATTGGTGGTTCAGTCACCTTTGCCGGTCAGTCCGACATAAGATGCTCGATCTCGTTGATCTCTTTTGGCACATGAGAGGTCAAGATCAAGGGCCCGGTTTCGGTGATCAAAACATCGTCCTCAATTCGAATACCAATCCCGTGCCACTTGGAATCGAGTTCTTCAGAAGGCGACAGGTACAGCCCGGGTTCGATAGTCATGTAAATATTGGGCTCAAGCTTGCGCCAGCCGACATCATCGCGATAAGTACCCACATCGTGTACATCAAGACCGATCCAGTGTCCAATCTTGTGCATATAGTAAGTTTGGTAAGTTTTTTTCTCAAGCGCTTCATCTTTTGAATCTTTGAGAATTCCGAGCGAAATTAACCCATCAACGAGCACTTCGGTAGCAGCATCATTGACATCGCTGTATCGATTGCCGGGTCTTGCTGCTTCAATTGCGCACTTTTGAGCTTCAAGGACCACTTCATAAACCGCCCGTTGAGGGCCGCTGAACTGGCCATTGATCGGAAAGGTGCGGGTAATGTCACTGGCGTAACAATCGAGTTCCGCACCAGCGTCAATCAGTAGTAATTCGCCATCCTTTAACTCATCAGAGTTTTCAATGTAGTGCAAAACACAGGCGTTTTCTCCAGAGGCAACAATACTCGGATAAGCTGGTTCACAACCGTGCTGCCTGAAGCGGTGCTCAATCTCAGCCTGCACCTGATACTCTGTCATTCCGGGTTTACTTGTCAGCATCGCTTGTCGGTGTGCACTGGCAGAGATTTCTGCTGCTTGTTTTATGATCTCAATTTCATCGGATTGCTTGATGAGTCGCATCTCGTGAAGAATCTGGCCGATATCGACAATTTCTCCTGGCGACCGAATGCCAGCACGACCTCGGCGACGAGCTGCATTCAGCCATTTGACAACCATCTCATCATACTCGGCATAGCGACCTACCGGGTAATAGATACGTTCGCGTTCTTCCATCAGTTGCGGTAAATATTCATCCAACTCGGAAATCGCATAGGCACAGTCGGCTTGGTAGTGTTCTACAGCCCCTTCAACACCTGCGCGACGGCCATCCCAAATTTCCATTTTTGGGTCGCGCTCGCGGCAAAAAAGAATGTAGTCACCGAATTTGCTACCCGGAGCTAGTACAGCTACCGACTCTGGTTCTGGAAAGTGCGTCAAATAGTAAAAGTCGCTGTCAGGTCGAAAAGGGTACAAAACATCGGAATTGCGGCGCTGCTGTGGAGCGGTTGGAATGATTCCGATCCCATCTCCAATGCTCGCAAGTACTTGTGTGCGTCGATTAACAGTCATGATTCTATTGTCCAGTGATCTGAGCCATCAGTCATGCTGCAAAGGATTCAGATGTTCGTAGACCAGTTGAACCCCGACTCTGAGGTGCTCTTCAAGCAATACAAATGACTCATCCAGAATTTCGTCCGGTTCATCATCGTCAATTTCTATGCCGACAATTTGTTCAACATCATCGATAAATTCCGCACAGTCATCCGGCAGGTTTTCTACAGCAGTTTCAGCATAGTCAAGAAACGCCACTAGGTAGCCACGACACCACGACCCCATCTTTCCGACTCTATAATCGAGTGATTTTTCGTCATCTGGCAGCAGTATCTCGAATCCGAATCCATCCTGATCCAGTTCCGCCCTCAAGCTCTGAAACGCCATCAGAACATCCTCCGCAAATCGTTCGTAGTCAGACTGCGCCATAAATCGATCCGAAAAAAGTGTCGGCAGCCAGTCATCAATTTCGTCCTCCTCAATCCCGGCGCAAATCAGCCCCGACAGCATGCCGTGAAAATAGGCAGGATCAACATCAGACTCATAGAGTCTAAGCGTCTGTTCGACGTCGCTATAACCCAGATTCATGAGGTTTCCTGAAATTTGTGCATACAAATAGGACAATGATCAGAATTGAGCAGATCAACTGTTTCACATTCATTCATTAGTTCAGTTGTTCAGAAATCATTCAATACACATTTTATTGTCGTAGACTAGTTACAACATCTGCATTCGAAGTCATTTCCCGATTTATCATGATTCGACATTCGGCCGCAGACGGTCTTGAACTCCAGATATTGAACATGTAATTCAACTGTGTTTTCTTTTGTCGCGCTGTTGCACCCTGGTTGAGGTGAAACCTGCAATCAGTCCGATAATCGCGCCATCGCCAACAAACCAGAACTGAGAGCTCAGCATACCGAAACTCAAGTGAACCAGCATCGAGTAGTCTTGCATGGTGTCGGAGGCAAATAGTGTCACAATCAGATTCAGCCACGCTCCAATCAGCGCTGAACGTTGCCACCATTGCCATCGCATAAATTTAATGTCAATAAAATCAGCAATATTGGATGCGGCAGCAACACCGGCGATCGTGGGGTACCAGAAGAGCAGAGCCCAGCGCGCGATCGGGTCAATATCAGGCACAAACACCGGGAGTAGCAAAAAGACGATGATTCCAGCAAGAAATGCGACTGCCTTTGCCAAAGTAATTCCCGCAATGATTGGTGGCAATTGATGATAAAGTTTCAGCAACATCGAACTATGAATTCATACCAACCCAATCGGTGCTCAAATACAGATAGCATTGCGTTTCCTCTCAGCAACCTCTTGATTTTTTATATTCGATTTCACTAGTGTCCGGTTGTTTGGGAAATAATGTCATGTATCTGATTGAAACTATTAGAATAAAACCCTGTTGGAGGGTGTCCGAGACTTCAGCGGAAGCGGAAGCATCCAGATTCCCTCCAAACAGAGTCTCAATCAATCAGG
>JAJDXD010000043.1 GCA_022823405.1 Gammaproteobacteria bacterium | reverse complement strand
GTCAGGACAAGGTAAGATTCAACTGACACATTACCGCGATTTAGGTGATGGGTTGTTCCGAATTGAATGGGGCATAGTGTTATAAATTCGTCGAGTGAAGTGACCTTTCTCCCAATTCGAAATAGGGAAATCGACATTGATTAGATTAAAAGAATGGATATTGGTAAAACACTGCGAAAAGACTGGGGTTTGAAATGCTCTACGATTTTTCACAATCTTAATAAATCGGAACTCTTTCGCGCGGCGCTTGAACTTGATGTTGGGCGAATAAAGAGGGGTGGTGGTTATCACGATCGCAAGGCTTACGCGACGAGTTTAGGAGAAGCAGGTCCACTGGTGTTTTTGACAGACCCAGATTGTACCGGTCGGCCGGTTGAGGACACCTATGCGGTGGCCTGGCCGGAGGTTGAATCTGACATCTGGTGGAAAAACAGCCTGAAAAAGTACGATCCTGATTGCTACGAACAATTGCTGGATCGGGTAATTAATCATCTAAACCAAAGTGGCAGCCATCTGTTTGTTCAGGATGTTACGGTGGGCCATGATGCAGAGTATTCGATTCGATACCGATTCATCGGTCAATATGCCACTCACGCCTACTTCGCACACAATATGTTTTTGTCGGCAAATGAATCAGCTGAAGAATTTGAGCGTGACAACTGCTGGACTATGTTGAATGTTCAAAGTTTTCGGTGTGATCCTGAACGCGATGGCTGTCGTTCTGACCGTGTCGCAGTTCTCGACTTTCGCAACCGCATATGCCTGGTCGCGGGACCTGCCGATTATTGTGGTCTGATCAAGAAGTCAATCTTTACTGTAATGAATTTTCTGTTGCCGAGCAAAGGATTTTTGTCGATGCACTGCTCGGCAAACATTGGTGATGCGGATGACACCAGCATTCTGTTTGGACTGTCAGGAACCGGAAAAACCACACTGTCAGCGGATGTCAGCCGCAGACTCATCGGAGATGATGAAAATGCCTGGTCTGATTCTGGCGTATCAAACTTAGAAAACGGGTGCTATGCTAAACTGATTGATCTAGACAAGCAGGCAGAACCGGTCATTGCTGATGCACTGTCTATGCAGGGTACTCTTATAGAGAACGTACCAGTATCCAATGGGAGGCAATATGAAACAATACATCCACAGGACCTGGACTTATTTAACCATTCAATCACGGAGAACACCAGATTTTCCTACCCTCTTGACTGCAACCCCAATGTAGCGGAAGGTGCAAAAGGCGGTCACCCGGCAACAATTGTGCTGTTAACTGCGGACGCTTTTGGTGTGTTGCCGCCGATATCAGTACTGGACGAAGATGAGGTGATGTATCACTTCGTTCAGGGTTTCACTGCGAGAGTTGCTGGTACCGAGATTGGAGTCAATGCACCTGAAGCAACGTTCAGCTCATGTTTCGGTGCGCCGTTCATGTCCCATAAGCCTATCGTGTATGCAAAACTGCTCAAAGAAAAAATGCGCGCCAGTTCAGCCAAATGTGTCCTCTTGAATACTGGTTGGATCGGTGGGCCTGCTGGAAGTGCACCGCGGATTTCACTTGCTACA
Organism: Gammaproteobacteria bacterium; assembly: GCA_022823405.1. Taxonomy (GTDB): domain Bacteria; phylum Pseudomonadota; class Gammaproteobacteria; order Arenicellales; family JAJDZL01; genus JAJDZL01. The sequence continues at coordinate 1,253 of JAJDXD010000043.1, read as the reverse complement.
ACGCGTTCACTACTCAACTCTGCGATGCAGGGAATATTGCATGACTCGGAATCCGGCATTGCATTTGAAAAGCATTCTATACTGGGAATGCGCTATCCGACTTCGTGTCCGGGAGTCGATTCAAAAATACTGAATCCGTCAGACAGTTGGACTGACAAGTCGGCATACACAAACGCTGCAACAGAGCTTCGTGATATGTTTCGGTCTAATTTTCAGGAATGTGGTTTTCAAAAAGCTGGTATTCCTACCGCCATTTGATCAGACTTCAATACAACATAGACTTAAGATTTCAACTGTCGAAGTGGACGAAATGGATCACGACCACCCTGAAGATAGCAATTTTGAAGAACTTCGAAAGACGATGGTGCTGGTTATCGCCGCTCACGCAGTTGCATCTGGCGAAGAAACTGGCAGACCCGTACTTTCTGATTCAGTGATGGAGGCTATGTTTGAGACGCCGCGCCACCAGTTCGTACCGGAAAAATACCGTGCTTATGCTTACGATGATTGCCCACTACCCATTGGTTATGAAAAGACAATTTCACAACCATTTATTGTGGCGCTAATGATTGATCTGCTCGACATCGAAGAGAAAGATCGCGTGTTGGAAATCGGCACGGGACTTGGTTATCAGGCCGCGGTATTGAGTCATCTGTCCAAACAGGTGTATACCGTTGATATCATCGGTGAGTTGGCTGAACAGGCGATTGAAAACTTTAAATCTCTGGAATATGGCAATGTGGATGTGCGTATTGCAAACGGTGCATACGGTTGGCCGGAGTATGCGCCATTTGACAAGATTATTGTTGCTGCATCAGCAGATGAAGTGCCCGATACTCTGATTGCTCAGCTTGCGCCCGGGGGAAGGTTGATAATGCCAGTTGGCACTGAAGATCATCAAAACCTGGTGTTGGTCCAGAAAGGAGACTCTGCCGCCTACTCTGATGAGATCCTTCCAGTCCGTTTCTCAAGACTGGTTGTTGCGCATTAAGCCACTAAACTTACAGATGTGCGCGGTCATGGTTGAAGTTCATTGGAACCGTGGCGAGCATACAATTCAGCACATCAGTTCAACACAGAAATTTTAGATTTACTCGTCGTCAATTTCATTTGAGTCACTAGCGATTTACAGGATTTAGACTGGCAAATCGAACGATGACTATGTGGAGTCCACCACAAAGCGCGGCGAATGCATGACTCGCGTCAAAGGTTTCGTCACGATCAACCGTCTAATGCTATTGAGGTTCAACTAA
>JAJDXD010000069.1 GCA_022823405.1 Gammaproteobacteria bacterium | reverse complement strand
TACCGAAAACTCACGCGGCCTGAAGGGGCGACGATCGAGGCTCGGAACCGTACCTTCCACCGTATGGTCGTCGACGGCATTACGGTGGAGTACCGCACTCACGACGGACAAATCCGAGGTGCTCAGGTGCGCGTGGTGGATTTTGACAATCCGGATGAAAACAACTGGCTTGCCGCGAACCAAGTTACTGTGGTTGAGAACAAGCACGAACGTCGCCCTGATATCGTGCTATTCGTAAACGGTTTACCTTTGGGATTAATCGAACTCAAGAATCCCGCCGACGAAGATGCCACCATCTGGACTGCATGGCAGCAGTTTCAAACATACAAAACGGAACTGACGGCATTGTTCTCAATGAATGCCATATTGATAGTTTCTGATGGGCTTGAAGCTAGAATTGGCACACTCACAGCGGAAAAAGAGTGGTTCAAGGCGTGGCGAACTATTTCGGGTGAATCAGAAGCTGACTCGAAACTCCCCCAGCTGGAAGTTCTGCTCTCTGGAGTGTGCAAACCAGAAAGATTCTTATCGCTGATCCGAGATTTCATCGTCTTGGAAGATGACGGTGTTGGAAACTTGGAGAAGAAAATGGCTGGCTATCACCAGTTTCACGCGGTCGAAACAGCTGTCGCAGAAACGTTACGTGCATCGAAATTACAGCAAAACGCGGGGCGTGCCTTTGGAAATCAACCAACTCCTAATCGAACAATTTCCAGAGACTCAATCGGCGATCGCCGAATCGGCGTTGTTTGGCATACTCAGGGCTCAGGTAAGAGTCTGACAATGGCATTTTATGCAGGGCGGATTATTCGAGAATCCGCAATGGCAAACCCAACTGTGGTGGTGCTTACTGATAGAAATGATCTGGATGATCAATTGTTTGGCACCTTTACTCAATGCAAGGATCTATTGAGGCAACCTCCTGTTCAGGCGCAAGACCGTGCCGATCTTCGTCGTAAACTTTCCGTGGAATCAGGAGGGGTTATTTTTACAACGATTCAGAAATTCTTTCCGGACGAGAAAGGAGACGATCATCCGATTCTTTCCGAGCGTCGAAATATTGTTGTTATCGCAGATGAGGCGCACCGTAGTCAGTATTCCTTCATCAAAGGATTTGCACGACACATGCGCGACGCATTACCGAACGCCTCATTCGTCGGATTTACGGGCACTCCCATTGAACTTAAAGACGCTAACACACGAGCAGTTTTCGGTGACTACATAAGCATCTACGACATACAAAGAGCAGTTGAAGATAAAGCCACTGTACCGATCTACTACGAAAGCAGGCTCGCCAAATTAACACTTGACGAGAACGAAAAACCAAACATTGATCCCGAATTTGAGGAAGTTACTGAAAGTGAAGAAATCAACCGTCAGGAAAAATTAAAGACTAAATGGGCCCAACTAGAATCTGTCGTCGGTACAAAAAAACGCTTGAAAATGGTTGCCGAAGACATTGTCAATCATTTCGAATCCAGGTTGGAAGCCATTGATGGAAAAGCAATGATTGTGTGCATGAGTCGTCGAATATGTGTCGACTTATATGGTGAATTGATCGCACTTCGCTCGGATTGGCATAACGATAGCGACCAAAAGGGTCGAATTAAAGTAATTGTGACTGGGTCTGCTTCCGACCCAGTCCACTGGCAACTTCATTTGCGGAATAAATCCCGCAGAGAGAAATTGGCCAACCGATTCCGGGACCCAGATGATCCATTTCAAATTGTGCTTGTAAGGGACATGTGGTTAACGGGATTCGATGCCCCGAGTTTACACACGATGTACGTCGACAAACCTATGCGAGGACATGGGTTAATGCAAGCAATAGCGCGGGTCAATCGGGTATTCAAAGATAAGCCTGGCGGCTTGATTGTTGATTATCTTGGACTTGCGCATGAACTAAAGCTAGCCTTGGCTAACTACACAGGTAGCGGCGGAAAAGGTACAACAGCAATTGATCAATCTGAAGCTGTTGCAATAATGTTGGAAAAGCATGAAATTTGCTGCGCAATGTTCCATGGATTTGATTACTACACGTGGACGACAGGGAGTGCGATAGAACGACTTAAACTGCTACCTGAAGCCTTGGAGCACATTCTGTCTCAGGAAAACGGTAAAGAAAGATTTGTTCAGGCTGTAAAGGAACTTTCTCAGGGATTCGCATTGGCTGTTCCGCATGAAGAGGCAAAGCTAATACGCGACGATGTTCATTTTTTTCAAACAATCCGTACAGCGTTAACCAAGCGCTCAACTCCAGGAGTTCAAAATGACGAAGAACTCGATAACGCAATTCGTCAAATCGTCTCGAAAGCTGTAGCTTCTGAAGAAGTTATTGACATTTTTTCTGCCGCGGGACTAAAAAAGCCCGATATTTCGATTTTGTCCGATGAGTTTCTTGCTGAAGTTAAAGGAATGAAACAGCGAAATGTAGCGGTTGAACTATTAAAGAAACTATTACAAGGTGAAATCAAGACAAAAGGGAAACGTAATTTCATTCAAGCAAGATCATTCGCAGAAATGCTAGAGCAGACATTACGTAGGTACCAGAATAAGACCATCGAAGCTGCGCAAGTCATCGAAGAACTAATACAGCTTGCACGTGAAATGCGAGAAGCTGATGCACGAGGGGAAAAGCTTGGACTGAGTGAAGATGAACTCGCTTTTTATGACGCTTTGGAAACCAACGATAGTGCGGTTCAAGTGCTTGGCGACGAAACGCTTCGTCAAATCGCACAGGAACTTGTGCGAATTGTCAAGAACAATGTGAAAATTGACTGGACAATTCGGGAAAACGTCCGCGCCAATCTTCGCCGACATGTAAAGCGGGTATTGCGTAAATTCAACTATCCACCCGACAAACAAGAAAAAGCGACTTCCACAGTAATCAAGCAAGCAGAGAATTTATCTGTCTTTTGGACGACAACAGGATGAAGTGTATTTTCAATTGAGAATTCGGGATTATCTTTTTTCAAAATGTGTAATCAACTTTCCCAAGAATTATGAAACCGCCAACTATGAGAAGTGTTTCCGGAATCTATTGAGTTGCCTGATTGCTGATACTGCATTTGCTGTTTCTCCCTGACCGCTCAGGCTCTGACCATCACACACCACTGCAAGCAACGCCCATATGATTGTCCCAGCGCGCTGGTTTTAAACCCGCGCAATGCGAGAGATTTCTGCATTCCAAGAAACGCATCGACCGTCACAATATCTCCCGACCCGCCACTTACCAAGAACTCATTCGGCCATGTTCCAGGAGCCACACCGCAGCCATCGCTCACGGTGAAGGATGACAGGTGCTGTCCTGTGTGTTACCATTAATGTTCACACCTTACTGTGGATGGAAGATTGGAGGAATTGGATGTCGAGGTTATTTTCGGAGGAATCGAAAGCTCAGATACTGGAGGAGAATCGGAACAGTTCGCTCTGGTCTGGTTTTTGGGGTTTGTGAGGCTTCTTTTTTACGCCCGAAATTGCAGGATAATGATGTTCAATTATACTGTTTCCGGCAATATCGAACCAGAAAATATCACAACATTATTCAATAGTAACAATGATATATGACCAATATTTGGATTATTCAGGAACGACTAACTAAGCAATGCTAAACAAGCCTGCTGTCAAGTTCTCTTTGACGTTTATCGAATTTGTCTTTCTCCGCTTCCGTTTAGACTCTCCCAAAGGCGAGAATGTTTTTTGCCGCATCTTGGACTTTTAACCGCTTGCCCAATCAGGGATAAGAACTACAGCATTAAGCAGGTCAGAAACTAAATCGGGGAACTACAAACCAAATCTCTTACGTATAAACAATTTAACTGATCTTCGTTCCCTGCGTTCCAAATTAGATCCAATCTCGCCTGATTTTCGCAAGTCTTTCTTGATTTCCTTCCAAGCTGCGTCAACACTCTCAGGAGTAAGTTCCAATTCAGCATATATACAAGTATCACATACAACATGTTCAAAGAACACTTTCTTTCCCATATCGTAGGATTTCTTCGAAACATATTGTGGTGTTTCATCGGCACCGCGTCCACCTTCGCCACCATTACCGCCGCCGTTGCCGCCACCATTACCGCCACCATTACCGCCGCCGTTGCCGCCACCATTACCGCCGCCGTTGCCTCCATCACCAGAACCCAAGGCAACTGAACCTGCGAACAAACAGCAAAATACAAGAATAATCACACTTCTAGTAGTGCGTTTGGTTAAAACAGACATGAAAGAATCCTCTCAAAAATTTCCAAATTTCTGTTGATTTTCGAAGTGCTGGAAATCAAGCCATCTGAAGTGAGAACGGCCTTAAACTACATACAACACTCCAAAGCCGTAATATACTCCCGACGGTACCCGTTTCCCTCAATACTCCCACCGAAATGATAAACGACACAACTTTCGGGCACAACTGTCCTTCAAGCATTTCAGGATCAATCGCAAATTGTGTCCTGTAAAACTCGGCAACACATTCATGTTGTCGCCTTCGATACCCTCGAGTCGGTTGCGTCCCAGCTAGCTATTGTTTATTCAGCCTGATGTCTGCTCTACCAATGCAGATTTTGCGAGTAGAGAACAGTCAATAATTTGATCAAGACGTCAAAAAATATATTGACACTTGGTTAAATAAGCACTTACCTTTAATAAACGCATGTCCAACGTCTTTTATTTAGAATCGATCATATGGGAAAGGTTTCAAAAACAGTGCAAATTAATGTTGGTTCCGCCTCAGTTGTCGGGACGTTGCTGGCAATTATTTACGTGACCCAAGCTGTGCTGTCCAGAGACACAACGGGTTATGATGTTTTTACTTTCCTGGGTGGCTTCGGCTTTACTGCAGCGGTTGTTCTACTCTATTGGTATTGGCTGACCAGACATCAAATTGAACTGACGTTCAAGACTGTCTTTTTCTGGGCGGTTGTGTTCCGACTGATCGGTGTCTGGGGAGAACCAATTCTCGAGGACGATTACTTTCGATACCTGCTCGACGCGTGTCTATTCGTCACTTATGGGTCGCCATACGGAATTGCACCGGAGTCTCTGTTTCTGACCAATGACTTGACTCCAGAATGCAACGCGATGCTAACTGGAGTCAACAATCCTCATTTGGCAACAATCTATGCACCGTTTTTACAGTATGTATTCCTGTTGTCTCACTTGATTTCACCCGTCAACCTTGATCTGCTACAGTTCATCATTGTTCTTTTTGACCTGTCCATCATATACGTACTGAGTAAACTGGCACCTGCACGACTCGTGCTACTTTATGCGTGGTGTCCACTGGTAATCAAGGAGTTTGCTTTTACCGCACACCCCGATGTTATGGGAGTTGCTTTATTGCTGGTTGCGCTATACGCCCGGAAATCAGGTCAAACAGCTTTGGGTTGTATATTGGTCGCTGTTGCGTGTTGCTCGAAAGTATTTGCAATTGCGGCGTTACCCTACTTTCTGTTTCGACAGCGTTTTCGTTATTGGTTGCTGGTCGCTGCAACCGTGTCGGTGATGTATCTGCCGTTCCTGCTCCAGCAACAAAATACTGATTTATTAATCCTTGCGCATTTTGCAAAAACGTGGCTGTTCAATGCGCCAGTGTTTTATTTGATGGCTGAATTGCTAACTGATCAAATTGCCCGATACGTGAGTTTTTCGTTGTTTTTTCTGTGGTACTGCTTTTACTTTGTCCGATATCAAATTTCGAACCGGTTAACCGACATTCCCCGCATGGACTGGATATTCGGCGTACTTCTTCTGCTCTCCCCGGTTCTGAACGCCTGGTATTTGGTTTGGGTGCTGCCTTTTGCTGTCATCTGGCCTAGTGTATGGGCTTGGACAGCGTCGGTAGTCATAACACTTTCCTATATCGTCGGTCTACATTTGCCGCAAACAGATTTGTACGATTACCAGGTTTCCCCGTATGCACAAATGGCCCAGATTCTTTGTATTGGTATCACTTTGATCATCGACTATCGACTCCGGCGTTTCAAAATCAAGGCATCGAGTCGACCCGAACAATTGAATTCAATTCAAAAAAAGCCAGACAATTGAGGACTTTTAACCATCTGAAAATCCAATAGAAAATTTTGG
>JAJDXD010000049.1 GCA_022823405.1 Gammaproteobacteria bacterium | reverse complement strand
GTGAGGCTCCCAAGTTACTGCGGCATCAACCCGACCGGCAACAAAAGCTGCTCCAGCATCAGTCGCAGTCATGTTTACCATGTTAATGTCGTCCTGCGTCAGACCGGCTTCCAATAGTAGTGCATTGATAAAAAACTGGGAAACAGAACCCTCTTCAAATGCTACGTTATGCCCCTTTAGCTCGCCTACGGTCGTAATCTCCTTATTGGACACTACTCCATCACCACCATTGGAGTTATCGACAGCCAGAAAATACTTGACTGGAGTGCCTGGCTTCATGTAGATTGGAAATTCATCAGCGGTCGAAGCAACCAAATCAACCTGACCGGCCATAAAGGCACCCATTTTCAATGGTGTATTTTCCATGATACGAAGCTCAATGCTGACACCCTCTTGTTCAAAAAAGCCCTTATCTCGGGCAATGTAAAACGGTCCATATCCAACCCATGTCGAATGGGCGAGCGTCAATGTCTCTGCACGAAGTTCCAGAGAAATACTACCGATTACAGCAGCAAGGGCAAAACAAAGTACTTTTTTTGGGATTTTCATTTCAAGTCTCCTCAGTAGATAGTTGTAATCATAATATTCAGCTCATTATTATTAGGGGATTATATATATGATGATTTAAAGCACACTTTTCTACTCAGTGGGGCCGCCAATGCAACCCCGCCATTTCCAATTTCGCTGTGTGCCGGGGATATTTCCGCTCAGCTTCAAGGACTCTCCAAGCCCTCCCTAGAGAATATTTAATGCCGCTTTGACTTCCCTGTCCGCTTCAAGAACGTAAAACTCACATTGACATTTACTAACGGAAATGTCAGTTTCTGAAGGGATTTCGAACCGCAGCACGAACACCGTCGAGAGTACCGAAGTGCTCAAGACTCGTTGATTTTCAATCACCTGAGTGTGTGCCATTACTCAGAAAGACATTTAAACGTCAGCCAATTTCCAAGTTCACTGTTACTGAAGACATCAATACAAGTAGTGTAGTGTCACGAAATTAGCTTGACGAAGGTAAATTCGTTTATGGTGATTACGATAGCTGGACGGTAGAATCCTCTTGCGAAGATTTTCTTGCGATCATTCCCAATAACCCAAACGTAGCCACGTGCGGCATCACATAGAACGAATTAATTTCAAGCAGAGGAACTAATATAACTTCCTCAACTCGAGCTGTCGTTTATTCTACACTGACAAATTTCAAATTAGACGGTTACCTTGATACCTGGAAGGGGAACGAGTGTGTTCATGAACATAGGTGGAAACGCTCTATCAAGGGAGATTTAGTCTCTTTGAATGTTTTGGAAAATTTTCAGGCGTGATAGTGAATGGAGATATTTATGTTCTTCATTTCAACATTCAACAGTCCGAATATGCCCAATTTTTCCGTATTTCAAAATCGGTTTATCTCTCGTAATCAGCGTATATCCATACTCTCTAGCCGTTGCGATGAGAATTCGATCGATTGGGTCCGCAGGCGGTTTACCAGGTAAATTAACTGAATCAATCAGCATCGGCCAAGTAATTTCTACTAGACTCACTTTCTTCAAACTGCAGAAATCCTGAAACCAATTTCTGGGATTAGTCGTCAGTGAAATCTTCTGTTTTCGTACAAGAGTCGCAATTTCCCACGCTGAAATTGGAGAAACCATGAGCAAAGAATCCGGCTGCTTTTGCATTGCACTCGTAGCTGCGTCCTTTAATTTTTCACCCTGACCTAGCCAAAGTACCGTACACGTGTCCAGAAGAAAGTCAGACATAGCCGGTTAGTCCTAGCGTTCCCATTCCTCGCCTAACGGTGTCGTTAGATCAGTGCCTGGCATGACGGTCACTGTTCCTCTAAGTTTCATCAACACTTCCAAATCGGAAGAGTCGTTGCCCGCAAGCCATTCGGTATTTGGTAATTTGTTCTTTCTGTCTTTTCCCAACAGTGAGTTATCTGTTGTGTGATCTTGAGTTTTTATAAACAACAGCGTCTGGTCTTTCATATCAACCTGTGCAGATTTAAATCCTGCGTTGAGCCAAGAGTGTGTAATAACTCCGTTGTCTGGATTGTTAGACCACCATCCTCGATAGCGGGTCGCAGACAGCGGCAGTGGCGTACCTATAATTTCTTCAACTTGTTTAAACGTAAGTTTTACTGAATGATCCTGCAATCGACTCAGATACTCTTCCAACGGTTTGTATTTTGACATATCTTATACTCTCATATTCAAACTATTTATATAGTATACATATAGTATACATTAGTAATATGAAAGTCCCCGACCCCGCTTAGCGGGAATTCCATCATTAAAGAAACAATCTGTGCGAAATTGTCAGGTTTGAGATACAGATCAAGGGTGTTCTAAAAGTAATGCGCCGATGTCAAGGCCGTGGAACCTATGGAGACACTGATCCCGAATGTATCTATGGATTCCCCGGTTGAGTCAACTCCCAACGCTAATCAAACCCTTCCATCCTTTTTCCTGCCCTGTCATGCGATTGACCACGCTTTTGTTGCTCAGTAGCCACCTTGGAAGGGTATCAGAGACTTATGTCTGAAATGCAGGCATTACCTCATTACAAAACAGCAACAGTGAATTCTTCTGTTCCTTTTGGCTAAGTCCATAACTCGCAAGATAAACGAATTCATCCACACCGGCCTGTTCATAACGCTTCAACTTACTGATGACTTCGTCAGGAGTACCCATCATTAAGTTCTGAGTCATCATGCTGGGATTGTACTGCTCACGTTCAGAGAGTTCTTCCAGCGGGATTACTTTTGGAAAGCCGTTATCAACATCACCTAAGTTGCGGAATAAATTCTCGAACATTCCCATCGTTTTCTGAATTGCGGAAACTGCGTTATCTCGTGCTTTTGTGTTTTGATAGACGGTAGTGTGTCGCATAATGGCAAATTTGGGTTGATAACCACTGGCATCTTTTTCAATTGCTTGTGATAATTGCGATTTGTAGAGCTCTATTTCTGTAAAGGGGCGAGACAGTGGCCAGGAGATGATGTTGCAGCCATTTGCCACAGCATAGTCAAACGTAATCGGAGACCTCGCGGCAACCCATAGCGGTGGATGTGGTTTCTGCAACGGTTTTGGGACTGAAGTTGAAGTCGGAAATGACCAAAACCTTCCATCGTGATTAACATCACCTTTCCAAAGTTCTTTCAGTACTGGAAGCATTTCCTGCATGTATTGCCATGCATCTGATTGTTTTAATCCGGGACGCAGGCGGTCGAATTCTCGTTGATAGGCACCTGAGCCAATTCCAAATTCCAGTCGCCCACCGCTAATTTGATCAAGTAAAGCAGCTTCACCAGCCAAATTTATTGGATTCCAATAGGCGGCTACAGCGACTGCTGTACCGAGTCGAATGTCGTTCGTGTGACCTGCAAACCAGGTCAGAATCTGAAACGGGTTTGGAGCAATTGTCATCTCCAATGCATGATGTTCTGCTGCCCAAACGATATTGAATCCGCCTCTATCTGCAATTTGAACCATTTCCAAAGTGTGCTTCAGGACGTCTTGCATTGATATGCTTTCGTCCATTCTTTCCATGTTGATGGCAAGTTGAAACTTCATAAAAGATACCTGGTGCTGTTTTGTAAGAGCTATCGAGCGACAAGTTGGTTCAGTCGTGATTCACATGAGGTGTTCATCCTCACATTCCTGGCTTTCTTCAGTTGACTTAAGTCTGAATGTGGTTCCGATTGTGTAGCTTCGGCCATGGAGTCATCGCTCAATAGATTTTAGGCTTGCTCCACCATTGAATTCAGATACCGACCCGTTGATGAACATCGTGTATTTTTGATTGTCAGTCATTCGAAAGGTTTCGTTAATTCTGATGAAAAGAATTCAACGATTTATAAACGGAATTCGTACTAAATGGACGATAAATTTTGGAGTATTGTTTTTCCCGTGAGTTAATTTACCGGAAAACTTGCAACCTTCTATTGCGTCAAAACGATTCTGAAAATTAAATCACTTTCAAATTACATCATTCAGATAATTTATACTCAAAAACAATTAGTAAAGACCTACTATTAATGATAATGTTTAAGAGACGGAAATAAAGTATAATTTCCCGAATCTTGATTGCACTACAGCACTGCGGAAATCTAATTTCAGGATGAGTCAACAATGAGTTTAGCAAACCAACAAACTGCAATTCGCTTGGCAAAAAGAACACAAGATATCGAGTCAGTCGAATCTAAGTCAACTGGTGATTCGAGGAGGATGATAGAGGCATATCCATATAAAGACAGGCTCAAAAGGAAAGAGTACGAAGCGCGTAAATCGGAGCTTCAAGTGGAATTAGTCAAAGCGCAGAACTGGGTCAAGGACACCGGGCAAAAAGTTGTCATTTTGTTTGAAGGACGGGATGCAGCTGGTAAGGGCGGTACGATTAAACGCTTTATGGAGCACCTTAATCCTCGAATTGCCAGAGTTGTTGCCTTGCCCAAACCAGGCGAGAAGGAGCGTGGACAGTGGTATTTTCAACGCTATATTGAACAGCTTCCTACAAAGGGTGAGATGGTGCTGTTCGATCGTTCCTGGTACAACCGTGCCGGTGTTGAACGGGTGATGGGATTCTGCACTCGACTGGAGTACCTCGAATTCATGCGCCAAACACCGTCACTTGAGCGAATGCTCGTGGATAGTGGCATCATGCTCTACAAATATTGGTTTTCAGTAACTCGCAATGAGCAGCGTCGACGATTTGAAGCGCGTGCCGATAGCCCCTTGAAACGATGGAAATTGAGTCCGATCGATAAAGAGTCGTTGAATCTGTGGCCCGAATATACCGAAGCGAAAGAAACGATGTTCTTCTATACAGATACCCGCGATGCTCCATGGACCGTCGTTCGTTCGGACGATAAAAAGCGCGCGCGAATCAATTGCATGAGGCACTTTTTGTGCGAAGTTAACTATCCCGACAAAAATGAAAGTATTGTTATCCCGCCGGACCCACAAATTGTGGGGTTGGCGCGCGATATCTTCTTGACCCAGCAGGGTGATATGGAAGGCGGCCGAGAAGCGGCTTCTCTGAGAGAGTAGCCGTCAACAGTCAAATCGTGTAAAGTTGGCCGAATTCGGTTTTTTTATCTTGCACGTCAGCAAGACGTAAACAGTGCCACGCCAAAGCGTGATTGCTTGATGTTGCAGGCTTCCCGGTTTCTTTTTCAATTTGCTGAATCACAGAAGCAACCCTTAGGCTGGTACAGGACACGAAGACCAGGTCGACATTGTCGTTCAATCCTAGTTCGATAGCGGCATCTCTAATTGAATCACTCGAAATTTTCGCTGCCCGGTTATCGTCTTCTTCATTGAATGATCCGAATGCGACAACATTGAAGCCGCGCGCTTCGATGTAAGCTGCGACTTTGTCATTGACATCCTGTCGATAGGGTGTCAAGACAGCGAGATTTTTGGCGTTCAGTGCTTTAAATGCTGCAAATGCGGC
>JAJDXD010000025.1 GCA_022823405.1 Gammaproteobacteria bacterium | reverse complement strand
CCGGCTGCGCGGGTTCAGGCAGCTGGGCAAAGTGATCGAGGGAGTGAAATTCAAGAATGGAGTCGAACTGAATTACAATGACACCGACCAGGTAGCCGCTTAGTGATGAATCCCGTCACGCACTACTTTTGGGCATAACTCTAACCTCCAATTTCATCTCTTTGCATAGTTCTTCTGCTTTCGGGTACGTTCCAAATATTTGACTTTCGACCCACGATTTTATTTCTTCATCTCCATATTGATTCGGGAGACAGGATGTCATTTCTTTAGGTGGGTGCTCGTTCAGTATCGACACACAATATTCTAGTATCTGTTGTTTCGACTTTTCGAGTTTGATATTCAATTTCTCTACCAAGTTTTTCTTGTTCTTCGCTAACTCTTTCTCAATCTGATAAATTTCATTTTTAAATTCAGGTATTTTCTCCTTTAGAATGACTCGGCTCTTTTTATTGAGAAAACAAGTGTAAGTTTCCTTTATCCCTTTCAATTTATTTTCCAAGGCGTTTAATGGAAACTCCTTATCCGTCTCAATCATTTCAAATGTCGTCTTGAGTTTGTCATTGAGTTCTTCCTTAGCATTTGCCGTAAACAGACCTTGAGGAATAGGGATTCGGCGGCGTTGGATGCGTACACCCGACATTGAAATTTCAACATACTGAAAATATGTACTAAATACGTGAACTTGCCGTTGTAAATCAAATCTTATGGGTGGATTTTTCTTCAAAATTTCATCAATCTTATAAATTTGGGAATCTTGAACCTCTTTAGATTCAACCTCCACATCCTGCTGAAGAATTCGTTCGCGCTCCTTATCAGTCTCTGCTTTTTGAGCAATTAAATTTCTCTCTTTTTCGGAAATCCGGATACGGACTTCAGTAACCTGGGTCTCAAGCAATCGAATTGCATTCGGTGCATCTGATATTTCGTCTGCCTCAAGTAGCAAAGCAGTAGGAGTGAACATGTAGCCAAAATCATCGATAACAATGATTCCGGCACGCAGACCTGATGAGGAATTCAATTTGATCTGTGAATCCTGTAGTTTTTTCACGGCCTCCATTGTTCCATAACCCATTCGAAACACCTCCTCACTCAGATCAAGGCAGACCGTAATCGATTCGGTTCCAAGGCTTTGGGCAACCTTAGCGAGTGCTTCTGCAACTACTGGCAAAATTCCTGGAGCAACATAACATACTGATTCTTTAGAATTGGAGATTTCCTCTGCCAATTTTTTGGAATCGAGTGACAGGTACAGTTTTTCAGACATTTAACTATCCATATAAGAAAATGATTCGAACAACCACGAATGCAATGTCTTACTCGCTATCATCTGTGGGAAAGACAGCTAAAAATACTCAGCGTAATTGTGGTAGAGATTCTCCTGCTAGAAGAGTATTGAAATTCTTTGACTGATAATTCAAATAATTTTGCTTCTAATCTTGTTGTTTGAATTTGAAATTTAATTTCGCTTTTCTTCTAAATTTCACAAGGTGAAGATAAATGTGTATGCCGTTAAAACCCTCAATTGATTTTACTATTGATTGAAATTCGGATGATTTTCTACCAGCATTGCTCTGTTGATGCTTGATGGCAATGGATTTAAATTCAATTTAAACGCTTGATGAATACTGAAGGAAAGTCTATTTCCACATTCATCGCACAGAGGTGTACGTGCGCGTCAACGAATGTGGGTTCTACGTTAAGTGATTGATGGTAACCCGAGATATTGCCCCTAGACGGACCGAACATTTCACTTTGATCACTTCTTTTCAACGAAATTTCTCTACAGAATCTATAACCCATATCAACCCTACTTTAGGGTATGAATGTATCTGAATTCCGTCGAAATCCTGGGGGTGGAGCCTTAAATTTCATTTCTCGGGGCATTTTATTTTGCCATTTCTTAACTTCATTTTTAATTGTTTTGATATTTCCAGTTTTTTGCGACTCTAGCAAATCGCTAATAGGCAAATGAACGTCAGCAATTAACAATAAATCGTTACCGCGAAGACGCGCTAGCTCTCGCTCATGCTTTTTCCGTGGGGTCCATAGGAATGACCCACCATATTTGCCATGATTCACCGAGGCTACGTTAACGTAATTCTCGTACGCGCGTACCCAAGTAATTGAATCAAACAGATTTACATCTTGGTTGAAAGCTACCATAAATAGGTGCAGCAATTCGCCTCGCAGCGCACGCCAAGGCGCAGAATCAATCAGATCCGCACAAATTGCTACGGTGAAATCCCCCCAATTGGGATGTACGAATCGATACCACCGCCGACCCGGGAGCATCGTCCATTGCATGTTGGATGATTTTTTCGACAAAGCATCTGCCAGACCGTGCTCAATGTGGGCAAGGACAGGTTTTCGAACACGAAACCAGCGTACTCCTGGAGGACCGCGGCTAACTCCAATAGGTCTAATTGGCATAATGAACTCTGCCTCGTTTACGATGTATTTGAACCGAGGCTTTAGCCAATTTGGTCGCCAGAATGCTGGCTTCAATTCCCTCCAATAAAGTCCCGCGACGACGGCCTTTTCCTCAGTTTTTACAAGATTTCGCAAACTGTAAATTTCGTTTTGCGGTATTGCTAACTCTGGAAGTATGATCAATTGCGGCCGTGTCTCATCTACAGATTGTGCCGGTGCCAGGAAAACGTTAGAAACCTGTTCGATCATTTCATTTGTATTTGACACAGAGAGTCGAGGGAATTTGTTTACAACGTCAGGCAATTTCGGCCACGCGGTAACCTGCCCGACACGCACGACCATGTCTTTATCGATTGAAGTGTCTGCAATTTGCAAATCCGAAGGAAGTACGGGTCCTCTCAGGTCACCCGCAGGACGTATTGTCCGGACGATTTCTAGGTCCTTATCCAGAGACAGACCAATATCAATTCTTTCAGAAAGAAAATCCTCGCAAGTAATTTCCTCATGAGACCAATTGGAAATCGACTCGGCAAGTTCAATTCCGGATGTTGTCACATTAGTTCTCGGACGTTCACTCCAGCGCAAAATCTTCTCAATCAAATTCCAAGCTCTAAGTGGTAAGTGAATTCGGGATCGCCACGCCCATTTGTCGCTAAATGGTGTTGCGCTAATACCCCACTTTGCCAGAAAATCTAGAATCCGTTCCGAACCATCCAGCACGGTTAATAAAATTAGCACGTCGCAGTACAAGAGATAGCTCTCTGTGTGTGTATCGCCTCTAGCGGCTGAAACGATAGGCAAGAAAAATGCTGCATTGGGAATCACCTCCCACAATGCCGACCGTTCTACCATAAGGGAATTTGTCTCTGATTTCAGATTCTCATCAACACAAAACTGACTGCGACGACCAGTTGCTAAAACGTCTTGTTCGTCTTCAAGAATCCACGTAAGTGGACCGCGTTTTGGCTCCCATTGTGGCGGATGGGATTTCTTATACACAGCACTGAACATTGCAACGGCAACTCTACTTGGAAGGCCTTCTGCGGGAGTTTCCCACACAGCCATTTTCCATTCGGTAAGACCTGTGCACGCTGGCATTCCCCAAAGAAGTCTGTGTACAGTCGGCGGTTGCTTGGAAATGATGCTCGGTACAACGGTCAATCGACGCGCACGAACATAGTCTTGAAGTAGCAATGGATCATTGTCAAATTTAGTTGCGCTTTCATCCAATGACGGAATGACCCGATAAGCTAATTTTGTATCAATTCCTCCGGAACATCCGAGAGCAAGACCCATTGCAACTACACTTCGTGGAGCGTCCATTGCTCGCCTAATGAGATACCTGCCTGGGGCTGGGAAAAGAATTTTTTCCAACTTATTATCCCAATGGCCCATCTGAATATTCGTTAGTCCCCAATAGTCGATCTTTCGTGTAGGTCTCCGCCAAGTCGGTTTGAGCCTATCACATTTGGACAGGATCGCGGTCGTCTTGGGCATGCTTTGAATTCGCACGGAATTTGGTACTTGTAGCGATTGTCCTGGCCCATCGCTACGCCGCCATGCCCTTGCAAGCTCCGCAGTTGAATGAATCGATAGAACGGCTCCCACAAACTCGTCAACTTCCCAAGGCCATTTTTCAATGTTTGCGATGTCGTACTGCGGATATAGGATTTCTATCCACCGTTCAATATCCCCAAGTTCTTCTGCTACGACTCCGTGACGTCCTTCTGGAATTGCTCTTGTAGCCCACCTATCTGGCGATTGTACCGTCGGGTCTGCCTCATCGTTCGCTATCCGACCTTCGTGCAATTTCAATTCCCACACTACTTCAGCAAGTGAGCGCCAAAACGATGTTCTTAAAAACGAAAGATAGAGATCTTTCCAATTTTTGGTCTGCTCACATTCATGTTCGTCAATAGCATCAATGTCCGGCCACTGATTCAGCCAAACAACGGCATCAATTGGTTCATCCGAACTTGATATTCGCTTAAGCAGATTGGATAACCATTCTATCGATTCATTATCAACTTCCTTTTCGTTCTCTGAATTTGTTGATGGACGGCGCGCTGCGCCACGCACCGCAGCCCGCCACAGTACAAATTTCCATGGTGTGTGATTTATCACAAATCCAATGGTCTTTCGAATTTTTTCTAACTCGGTACGTTCCTCTCCGAATTCGCGAGCCCTTGGTAACCAAGCACGTACGAGCCGGTTGACGGAAAAAGTTCGACGCGTGTCAGGTCGCACCTGTTCGTCTTCAATGTCAAATCGCGCAAGATCATGTAGCTGCGCCAAATAATCCCGAGCACCGTCTCCGAACCGCTGCCGAAGTGTATCAGTGCCCATATCGCTCAGCCGTTCGACTAAACCTGTAACAAATGGACCAACGTCGCCCTCTTCAATGGATGTGCGTTCAATCGGTTCATGATGGGAATTGGTATCATCACTGTTTTCTTTGGCTCTCCACCAGTCCGCGAACGTTGAACCAGAGTAATCAATTTGAATTCCTGGCAAAGGTTGTTTGCACTTACTGCATGGAGTCCAGTTATGATCCAAGAGGTAGTCACCAATTGCATTTTTTACTGCTTTCGGCTTAATTTTCTTAAAGTTAATGCAGATATTGGACACATCGTTTGGAACTTTGAGCGAAGATGAACCGTTCCCAGACAGTGCCCCATGAACAGCCTCAATCAACGAAAATAATCCTTCAGACGATCGCGAAAGAACATACATATCGTCAGCAAATCGAAGAATGGCTGCACGTTCGTTACCTGAAGTACTCTCCAAGTATTGCTCAACCTTACGATCAGCGTCGAATAATGCTACATTTAGTAGCATTCCAGATATTGCGAGGCCCGTAGGTATACCTTCGTACGGGTCTGGAGTAATTTTTGGTAGCCTGTGACCCTTTGGTGGAGTCCAAAATGCTGAAGAGATCCCACAGTTGTCTACTCTGACCTTAGCCAATGCACTCACCAAACGTTCGCCGATATTGAACCGTGCCTTCTGATCTTGAAGTGCAATGAATACATTGTCTGGGCAACAGTTAAATAGACTATCAAAGTTAACACAATGCTGAAGCGCCGTTCTCATTGCGACAGCTAGATTGTCAATTCGAACAGACGGATAGGCGAGTTCGATATCTAAAGCAGCCCAATAAGCACGGTACTTTTTATTGGTTCTTTGCCACCAATTGTTGCTAGTCCATCTCGGTAGTACGTCTTCATAGTCCTCTGGAAGTTGTAGTCTACTTGATGGTGACTCTGCATCAATCTTTGTGTTAGTCATCCTAGCAACTGTCCAATGAGCTACACGTCGGAATAATCCGTGAGAGCGTGCATAGGAGAGATAGATCCGATTGGTAAGCAAAGGGTATGGTCGAAACTCCCATTTAGGGGGTTTCTGTCGATTGTTCCAATATATCGGGCGATACCAACGGTTCCCAAATGCAAAATTTGCGATCTGTTGGTCAAGGATTGGGCCTAAGACAACCATGTGAGCCATGAACGCCACTTGGTCACGAACAGTCGGCATCACGTAGTGTCTTAACCGCGCACCTTTCTTGGGATATGGCACTTGGCGCCAGCACTCAGGAGTCCAACTACCGTTGCGCAAATCCTCTCCTAGTTCCCGAAGCATTGCCTCGGGATGCAGTCGCCATCGCGATAGTTCCGGTTGAGGGGCTAATTCTCCTAGTCGATACCAAGAATCCACACGTAACCAAGCCCCTCTGAGAACCATTTGATCCCCGAGCACGTCAGATACCTTTCGTAGTGTGTCATTTGTCATCGTGAGTACCGTCAGTCAATCTCCCTACAAACTATTGTGTATCGAACGTCAAGTTTCCGCGGTAATCTTGATTGTCCCGTAACAAGTCAATTGACTTAGTCCATTTTTTCCGAGAATGAATAGAGGAGTGAGAGTGATATCTGACCTCATTCTCATATCTTATAGTCTGCGAGCCATTCTAATGCCCAAAGAGGCGGCTTCCTCCAAGTACGGATACCTTGGTTGTCCCAAAGGCGAGTACTTCCGCGCGCACCTAGACTACCTCGCTTCTTTGTGTAATTTAGAAATTTGTCGTGCGGGTAAACGAAACAGTCATCCCCAGATAGAAAGGCGATGAATATATCCTTATCGCAGTATTTCTTATTAATAGCCAGTCGCCCTTTGATTTGTACCCTAAGAAAAGTCTCATTATCGACTTGGATGGCAATGAAATCTGCTCCTTGCCAATCATCAGATAGACGCATACAGTTGTATCCATAGTCTGCGAGCCGCGCGGCGATTTTCGCGAAGTTGTAATTCTCCTTTTGACGTGAGTTCAATGAATTGTAAGATACACGATCAAACATAACTTCCTCCTGAGGATTTCCAATCAAATTCTTTCATACTAATTAGGCGCAGGAATGTCATCCGAACCTGTTCCTAGCGTTTAGCTTAAATATCACACTCCTCATTCTCGCCAATCCTAGTCTAACAACACTCAAAACCCGAATTCTCTCTTCATCTGCATACTGAACCTAGTGGCCCCGGTTGTAACGTGTCCGCACTTTGTACGCTCTAAAATTTAGCGTCTCCGTTTCAACATCCTTTGTCTGAACAAAAATAAATTGAATCTAGGGCGTACCGACAATCTGAGCCCAATTTTGCATTTTGATATTCCAGAATGGTTGGGCTTTATGCCCGACAGTGCGGAGGTTAGTTGCGATTTTGTCCGTGTGACCCACGACCCTGTAGCAGATCTTTCCAATTACTTTCTCTTTTATTAGCAACCTCTTCAGAAGTTTTTCTTGCTCGATATTCTAATAACTGGAACTTAGGATACTGACAACAATGGTGAATTGTTTCCTCATCCTAGTTTTCTAGATGCGTCCGACATTCGATATTGTTTCCTTGGCCGTTACTTGCATATCGAACCCACCGCGACCACACACCTTCCTCACCGTACGTAGAACCAACATATCATAGATTTGCTTTCGTATCTGTTACCACATAGATTCCGCGTACACTCTGAAGTTTTATTTTTCAATCATCACGTTGATTGTTAACAATGGTTTCAAATTCGTTAAATTTTCTATGTTCTCATATCCTGAAAATATTCAACCTGAATATGGTTCTCTCAGAATCTCTAGTACAGTGAAGTTACTATAGTGATTTTCGAAGTTTACCCGACCGTTCCTACTCTTGTATTTCGATTCAAGTTTAAGACGGCCGACAAATCCTTTTCCATCTTCAACCAATTTCACTTCATATCGATCGGGTAATCGCCCAGTAACTTTGTAAACTCCACCAAAGAGCCATGTCTCAGTCTCGTGATAGAACTCCATGAGACTAAAAATGAATTCACGATTGAACATATCATTTTTTGGACGGTTTTCTTGCCAACCCTGCCACTCGTTCCGGTTACGGACAAACACATCCCCGTCGCGTGTCTCATCCTCTTTTGCCAATACTAGAAGAGCAAAAGAACACTTGTTTATCATAGAATCCAAAATATCTCTAGTTCCGTGAATGGCGCGGACACCTGATTCGAGAGTTTCCACTTGATAGTGATGTTTGTCTTTAAGGTGGTCTTTTAAGTCGCACCATAGCTGACTGCGACCATGGCCAATTAAAATCACTGGTATCGAATCAGGCTATTGGATTTATCCAAATCAAGCAGGTGGCCTCTGAATGACTCAAAACCCTTCACGTTCCACCTTTCGACATATCTCCCAGTGCGTCACACTACGCACCTGTTGATTCATTGAGAATGGTGAATGTGTTTCATTAGTGAAGCTTCGACCAATCGAGGCACGATGTACTATGGATACTATAGGAGGAAACGATTGAGCATTTGGACATCATTATTCAATGCCGAAAACAGCTTCTTTTGAGGTAATAAAACTGAAACCAAAATTAATAGTAAGATTGATGTTGAGAATGTCTGCATCCATTAACTACAAAGCAATTCTTGGGCAGAATTTAACAAGCTGATAATTATATTTATGTTAATAATTACGTAATTTCAGACAGACTATACTTTCCAATCACGAAGTTGACAGTTAGAATTGTGAGAATTATTGGAAGACATACCATATAGACATGATAGTTGTTGAACCGAGAACTCAGGAAGCCATTGAGGCAGGAAGATTAACTTGGTTCGCATTCTTTGATTTTATGTTTGTGCCGACGCGAGTGTATTGTGGTGGTGAACAGATTGAGTGGAATGAACACGATTGGACTGGTGTAGGTAATGATCTTCACACGAATTTGTACCACTACGAGGTATCGTCTTCTTCATCGCCCAGAATAGGCGATACCGGTAGGTATCACCGTGGTCACATAAAAGCCTCTTTACCGTTAAACGGTACGATTCAGGAGGTGATCACCAAAGGATACTACCGCAACCGAAATATGGAGTTATTTCTTTGTTCTATTGACGAATACGGGCAAATCATTGAACAGATAGTCTATGCCAACGGGTCTATTGTTAAAGTAATCGTAGAAGACAACATTGCCACGTTCACCGCGGAAGATAAAATGTTAGACAGTATCGATGAGAGAGATCTGCGACATCTGACGACAGTAGAAACCCACCGGTCGCAGTTCAGGGAGGAACTATATCGCGAGACATTG
>JAJDXD010000145.1 GCA_022823405.1 Gammaproteobacteria bacterium | reverse complement strand
CGTCGGTAGCAATGTTCATCCCATGTCCATGCACTACCATCTTTAGGTGCGCCGTGGTGACTGCTGCGCCAACAATCCTCCACCCACTCCCATACGTTGCCATGAACATCGTGCAAACCAAAATCATTCCCTGGGAAACTGCCCACCGGAACTGTTTTCTCTCTGTAAACTCCCCTAGGTCCTCCGCCCCATGTGTAATGTCCACGATAATTTGCCTGATCGGGCGAGATCGTCGAACCGAAGTGAAAAGGCCCGGTCGAGCCCGCACGTGCCACATATTCCCATTCCGACTCTGAAAGAAGGCGATAGCGCCACCCCGTTTTTCGGCTCAGCCAATCAACATATTCATTGGCGTCGTCCCAGTTGACGTGAATCACTGGTCGACTTCCACGCCCCCAGCCATTATCGTCCGGATGATATGAGCATCCGCCTTCTGACACGCACGCATCCCATTCCTGGAATGTCACCTCGAACTTACTGACGGCAAAATCATATGAAATGGTGACCGAATGATTTGGGCGTTCATCGTCTCTTCCTTCCACCGACTCCGGTAAACCCATCATGAACGACCCTGGGGGAATGATGACCATCAGTGGGCAACTCTCACAGTCGCGGAATTCCGAGCCTGGTGCCATTTCTTTCGAATCCTGCGCGAACAGAAAATTCTGATTGAGTGCTGACAGCAGCACACAGACAATCGCAACACGGGTAATTCGTATCATGCGTTGCTGCGATGTATGAGACACATGAAAGCGACAACTACGCCCGCATTTATCGACCACTTTGGTTTCATACAGACACCGTAACTTTTGAGTATGCCATGGTCATTTCACTGTATTCCAATCATACCCAGCATCAAATTGAATGTTTGTTGGTCAACTCGATTCAACTTTTACGGTTTGAGTAATCTTACTGCTGTTTCACACTTGTGTTGCGTTTCAACAGTTTCAACTATGCTACCACCAAGCACACTTCGGAATCTGGCGAACGTTCAAATTCCAGTTCACCGAAAATTGAAATTTCGGTAATATTTCAACCAGTATGGTTCGCTTCTTTGAGTCGCGTTTTGAGGACATACAGACTCAAGGTTCAAGCGTCCGGGCGACACGGAATCCGATATTGGAGTTTCGAGTCCCTGATCCAGCCCCGCCGCGAATCGCGGAGCGAAGGTCCCTCGGACCGTAGCGCCAGGAACCGCCACGTAGTACATGTCCTCCACAACCACCACTCGAAACCCATGCGCTGCCTTCCGATGGTGTATCGTTATAACTGCCATGCCAGCAATCCTCCACCCATTCCCATACATTACCGTGAACATCGTGCAAACCGTAAGCATTCTGCGGAAAACTGCCTACCGGTACCGTTTTCTCTCGGTTGATTCCCGTCTGTCCTGCGCTGTAAGTGTAATAGTATTCTCCATTGTAGTTTGCCTGATCGGTCGAGATCGTCGGACCGAAATGAAACGGCCCGATCGTCCCAGCACGCGCCACATACTCCCATTCTGACTCCGAAAGCAGTCGGTACTGCTCCCCCGTGTAACGACTCAGCCAATTTATGTACTCTTTGGCATCATGCCAGCTGACGTTGATTACTGGACGGCTTCCGCGTCCCCAACCTTCATCGTGTGGACGTCGCGAGCATCCGCCTTCCGACACGCATGCGTCCCATTCGTGGAACGTCACCTCGAATTTCCCGACTGCAAAAGAATACGAAATCGTGACTTGGTGCTGTGGACCTTCAGCACTTCCTCTTCCCTCCTCCGACGCAGGCGAGCCCATTATGTAAGACCCCGAGGGAACTGCAATCATCAACGGACATGTCTCACAGTCTCGGAATTCAGTTACGGGTACAGTATTGTTCTGCGCTGCTGCGTCAATTGGAGTAACTACCATCAATAGCGCGCAGACAATCACAGTACGGATGGTCTGCATTAACGCACTTGGTAACACTGTAGCACCAACCGCACGTGTTTGTTTGAGTTGCGTTTTTGTCCCCCAATAACCAAAACATTCGGTGATGGTGTCGGCACAGCGCCATCGTACAATCTTTCTAATCTCTGATTCATTCATATCTTCCATCTCCAAATTCACTTGATTGCAATAGCGCACACACCACCACCGTACGAGTGAGTTGCATCAATTCCATCATGAATTGAAATCCCGGCTTTGGCGAACAATCAAATTCCACGTCATCGAAAAATAGCGCGTAAACTTACCTTTCATTCGGCAAGGTCAGCCGTCTCCGTATCATTAACGCTATTGAGCGTCTCCAGGATGTCCTTTATTTCCGCCAGAACAGCCGTCAAATCGTTACTTTGTAGGTCTGCATCGTTCAGTATGTCTTGCAGCAGGCCAATACGCTGCTCAAGCAGCATGAACAGTTCTTTGTTCTGCTCCAATCGCTCTTCACGAAGCTCATTTAATTCACGCAGTGTGCCCTCTAACCTATTCCGGGTTTCTATATATGTATCAATCGACTGTTCTAAACTACCGATCCCTTCCCTTAGTTCTGTCAATTCTTGATGAAGTATATCAAGCCTTTCAAGTTGTCCCTGACCCGAGTCGTCAAGCAGAAGCAAGACACTCCAACCAAATACGATGAAAACGAATGTATATATCAGTATTGATTTGATTCTCTGCTTGTTTTTCAATGAATTAAACATAATGACACCTTAACTTGCCGATTCTGTCAATGAGCTAGGTCTACCCAATTTCGGACACTGATATCAATCAGTGATTCAAGTTGATATAGCTCTTGATTACATAGCATAAATCGATTGAGCACAACTTGCTTTCCTGACGATTTTCTGTAATTGTATGTGCACTCCAAATAGCTGAATTTGCCGACTATTCCAAACTATTCCACAATAAACTCAAGGATCGCAGCATTACTCATATTTGAAATTTTTGATTCCTCCGATTTGTTGTAACAATCGCTATTCGCTTTCGAATAATGAATGCTCAAGAGGAAAATCCAAAGGTTCTGCCACCTCAGCCATGCGAACAAGCTGAATAAATTCGCTACGATAGCCGAATCGGTCATCGCCACGTGCATTGTTTGCTAGAGCGATGACATCTTCATATCCAAACTCGCCTGTGTAACGTCCGCCATGCAGGAGCTCACCAAAAGCTGCCACCGCCGCAGAAAATCGCACATCGCGCGGTGCAGACCCGATTTTGTCGTAGTAGTCGTCGACAGTCACTGGCTGTGCAATCAAAGTGCTCGACTGCGCGCCGGGAAGCTTGTATCGGATTTTTAGAAATGCAAATTCGTTGTCAAAGCCTTTACTCGGATTTGAATTTTCGTTTTGATATCGGCTCGGGGCAATGTGACCTGCGTCCATGTTTGCCGGCGTCAATTCGTAGATTGCCGTAACCGAATGTCCCGCGCCAACTTCACCCGCATCCACCTTGTCGTTGCGAAAATCTTCCCGATCAAGCATACGGGTTTCGTAACCGATCAGCCGGTATTCGCTGACCAGTGCGGGATTGAATTCCACCTGGATCTTCACGTCCTTTGCGACTGTTAGAAGCGTTGAATTCACTTGCTCGACCAACACTTTGCGCGCCTCTGATATCGAATCAATAAATGCGGCATTACCGTTGCCGCTCTGGGCAAGATGCTGCATCAGATCATCGTTGTAGTTGTCCAACCCAAACCCTAGAACTGATAGAAAAATCCCGCTTGAACGTTTGCGCGATATAAATTCCTCAAGTTCATCAACATCAGTCATCCCGACATTGAAATCTCCGTCGGTTGCAAGGATTACCCGGTTGATACCATCAGCTACCATGTGTTGCTCAGCGAGACTGTAAGCCAGACGAATTCCATGGCCTCCGGCAGTTGAACCGCCCGCGTAAAGATTTTCAAGACTATTCAGAATCTTGCTTCGCTGCGAAACCGATGTTGGCTCCAAAACCACACCGGCAGATCCTGCGTAGGCAACGATCGAGACTTTGTCGTGTGGTGCCAGACTGGACAGCAGCAATTTGAAGGAACGAATCAGCAGCGGCAACTTGTTCGGCTGGTCCATTGAGCCCGAAGTATCGACCAGAAATACTAGATTCGCGGGCGGTGCGTTGCTTAAATCCGGTTCAAATGCCTTGATGCCGATGTGCATTATTCTGGTCGCATCATTCCATGGTGTCGGCATCAATGAGACAAGAGTAGCGAATGGCTGATCCTGTGTGTCAGGTAGCGCATATACGTACGGGAAATAGTTGACAAGTTCTTCGGTACGTATCGCATCCTTGGACGGAACAATGCCCTGATTCAACATGGCACGCAGGTATGCATATGAGGTGGTGTCCACATCGATTGAAAAAGTGGAAACCGGCTCTTCGGTGACGAGCTTAACCCCGTTGGACTCGAATTCGGTGAACTGAGCTCGGCTTTGATTCTCAGCGAGACGCATGTCTGGCTCCGTGGATAACATCATCAATCCGCCCGTGCCATTTGTAGCCATTCCACCGTAAGATTGGCTTTGTTCAGACGGCACCGTCGATTTATTCCTGACTGATTCTTCACGACGCAGACTTTCAAACTGATCTGAGTTCAGGGATAGTGCATAGTCAGTCGCGAAATCTTCTGTAGATTGTAGAAATGCGACGGATTCATCCAATGACTGAGGAACTTCAGTAGTTCGATATGAAGTTACCACAATCTGATAGGCAGCAATTCCAATTGCCAAGGTAAAAGCACTCACGACGAGTGCCAGAGAAGGTCGTGAAAACTGCATGACTAGCCTCCTAATGTATGAATGGAATGCGCTGATATTCAACGCTTTGTTCATAAGACGCTTGTCGATGTCTTTTCCTTTGGTACGATGCTCGAATTCCCCCTTGGCAGTGGATATTGCCTGTTCGCGAACGGCTTCAGGCGCCTGTGGTGCTGAGTTGCTTAATGCTGACCTCAACATCTCAAGTTCACCATTTGAAGTGCTGCCGACTTGACTGTGTACGTTGAAATGTTCCTTGGCAGTGGATATTGCCTGTTCGCGAACAGCTGCAGACGCTTGAGGCGTATTGGCGCGAAGCGCGGATTTCAGCCTTGCAAGATCATCGTTCATCGCTTGAATTCCTCGCTGGCGGCCATCGCTCGAAGTTGCTTCCTCACCTCATGCATTCGCCAGGACACGGTCTTTTCTGGAATCTGCAGCACCTTCCCGGCTTCGGCGTGGGTTAGCTCCTCTTCGAGTACAAGAAACACGGTACTCCGCAATTTTTCTGACAACTGACTCAGAGCCATATACAGCCAGGCTGAATCGTCAGTGTCGGAACTGTGATTGGTGTGAGAGAGTGCGACAGTTTCAGCGTAGTTGCGTTCAATGCGCTGGCGAACAGAATTTTTACGCAATGCATCATAGGCAGCGTTTACAACGATTCGATAGAGCCAAGTTGTGAATCGACTGTCGCCTCGAAATTTCGCAAGATTGTCTTGCAGTTTCAAGCACACATCCTGCGCAACGTCTGCTGCTAACTCACTTTCGCCGAACAGCACGCGCGCGCTTACTCGGTAAATCCGATCGTAGTGGCGTTCAAGCAATTCAGCGAATGCTTCCGAATCACCTGCGGCAGCCTGAAAAGCCAGTGAATTGTCAGACTTGTCATCCATGCGAGTTCGTAGCTAACCCTTTGACGGAGAATTATTACGTCTGTCATGTGTGACGGACAATGACACACAAATCCTTTGGTTTATCATTGATGAAGTAGTATGCATTAACCGAACTAAAATTTAACACCCTTTCGTCCAAACTGATCAAGGTGAAGCACATTCCTAGTCAATATCAAGCATCTCATACCCCGATTGAGTCATTGGTGTCACTTCTAACGGCAATATTGATGACTAATTTCAGAAATGGCATTGGAATCTAGCGGCGTACTAATCGACCCCAACTCATATCCTCAATTGCGAAGAAAGTTGTCTTTCTTTGGGGCATTTTGTGCAGTTCTGTTTATATTGTTGTTTTCATTTGATATTCATGCCGATGAATGGTTGGAAAATAGACTGAAAGCGGCTGAACGGGGAGACGCTGCAGCACAGTTTCATCTTGGCTTAATGTATGACCTCGGCGACGGCGTCACGGAAGATAACGATGTGGCAATGCATTGGTACCAAAAAGCCGCCGAACAGGGAGAGGTTCGTGCACAGGTCAATCTCGGTTCAATGTATGAACGCGGTGACGGTGTTTCGCAAGATTACGTGGCAGCGTTTAACTGGTACAAAAAGGCTGCAGAACTGGGTTTTGCTATGGCACAGTACAATGTTGGGCTAATGTATGATTTAGGTAGAGGTGTCCCTGAAGATAAATTTATGGCAGTACACTGGTACCAAAATTCTGCCAGACAAGGGGACTTTATTGCGCAGTGGAATCTCGCTGTAAAATTCTACAATGGAGAAGGCATTGCTGAGAATAAAGTACAGGCATACGCGTGGATAAATCTAGCCGCTGAGCGAAGCAACAATTCCGAAATCATAGATGTGAAGGAGATTATTGCCAGTTCTATGGCGCCAACTGAGATTGCAGCGGCAGAGAACCTGTCAATAGAACTATTGAAATCGATTTACACTGATCGAAAAGCTGAGTAATTACAGACTATTGGGATTTGCGGTAGGCAAGCGCATTAACCGTAATCCCCCTAAACTGATCTCTGATCACTATCCATGGTTATACATTTAAGTGTAAACCAAATCACTTTAAGCCAAGACACATGAACGAAGCTAAAAGTGATTTCGTTGGGAAAAATTGAATGGTTCTTCCATCAGCCAGTCTTATTGAGTTGTAGGATCAAGTCAAGTCAATTGCAATTGCGGCTTCACATCGCCATTTTGCTGAAACTACCCCGAAATTAGCAATAAAATACTGATTTCAACCACCAATGCACACCTGGATTGTGCCGGTACAATTTATCACCTCGAATTTCCAAAACCAGACCTGTATCTATTGGGGTGTAGCCAAGTGGTAAGGCACCGGACTTTGACTCCGGCACTCCCAGGTTCGAATCCTGGCACCCCAGCCAATTCTTTCGACTCAGAATTAACAGTCATCACCAAAGCCCAAAATCGTCTGAAACGCCGATCGAAGCCACTATACCATGATTGAAAATATGATGATCCTGGCAGGCAATGCCAACCGGGACCTTGCAAACAAAATCGCAGACTACCTTACTGTTCCACTGGGCAATGCTACGGTGGGCCGATTTAGCGACGGGGAAATTTCAGTCGAAATCGGTGAGAACATTCGTAATATGGATGTCTTTATCGTCCAGCCGACCTGTCAGCCAACGAATGACAACCTCATGGAACTGCTGGTTATCATTGATGCAGCAAGACGGTCCTCGGCAGGTCGAATCACTTCAGTCATCCCATATCTGGGCTACGCCAGACAGGACCGCCGCCCGCGAAATTCAAGAGTGCCGATAACAGCCAAACTGGTCGCCTCTCTTATCAATCAAGCCGGTGCTGATCGTGTCCTGACCATGGACCTGCACGCAGATCAGATTCAGGGATTCTTTGACATTCCCACCGATAATGTTTACGCACGTCCTGTCATCATTGGCGATATCTGGAAGCAAAAATTTAAAAAACTGACGATTTGCGCTCCAGATGTCGGTGCAGTGGTCAGAGCAAGGTCGATCGCAGAACAGCTCGGGTCGCAATTTGCAATCATCGATAAACGGCGACCTCGCCCGAACGTCGCTGAAGTCATGAATGTCATCGGTAGCATTGAAAAACGTACCTGTGTATTTATTGATGACATTGTGGATACCGCCAACACGCTGTGCCAGGCTGCCACCGCCTTGAAGGAGCGAGGTGCCCGCGCGGTGATGGCCTACTGCACACACCCTGTACTCTCCGGTAGTGCAATTGAAAGTATTGAAAATTCTGATCTGGACGAATTAGCGGTCTGTAATACAATAAGTCTCTCCGATGAAGCGCAGTTTTGCAATAAAATTCGCCAACTTGATGTGTCACAGTTGATCGGAGAAGCCATGCGTCGAATCTCAATCGGCGACTCCGTCAGCTCTATCTTCGTCGACTAATACTTGCCGCAGTCGGTCGCCCAAGGAGGACAATAATTCCAATGAGTACCAATTTTTCGATTGAACTTGAATCGCGCGAGGAGCTTGGCTCCTCACATAGTCGCAGGCTCAGACGCCAAGGACGGGTTCCTGTGGTAGTGTACGGCGCGAATAAAAAGAACGCCTACTACTCCGCAGATCACAACAGTCTGATACACAACCTTGAAGTCGAGGCTTTCCATTCCGCGATCATTGACGTCAAGGAAAATGGCAAGAAACAGGGTACGATTCTTCGCGAAGTTCAAATGCACCCCTACAAAACTCAGATTCTGCATGTTGACCTGCTACGGGTCAGAGCAACTGAACAGATTTCCTTGCGTGTTCCGCTCCATTTCGAGGGCGATGAAATGGCACCTGGAATTAAAGTGCAGGGGGGAATCTTCACGCGGCTGGTTACCGATGTTGAAATTCAATGCCTGCCAAAAGACCTGCCTGAATATTTAACAGTAGATATTAGCCAACTTGAAATCAACCAGGCTGTCCACCTGTCAGATGTCCAGCTTCCGGAAGGGGTTGAGATGACAGCGTTGTTGCACGAAGGTGATGACTACGCAATTGCATCGATCTCACCATCGAAAATTTCAGCAGAAATTGAAGAAGAAGATGAAATCGATGAAGAGGAAGTTCTGGCGGTACCGGAGGCTGAAGAGGAGAGCGATTAATCACACGGTTGTTCAACACCTGTTCGGTTATTCCGCATATCAAATTGCGAATTTAATTGATTTCCGTCAGGGTGAGTTGTGACCGACACCCGTGTCATTTTTGGTCTTGGCAATCCCGGCGCACAGTATCGTAATACCCGCCATAACTGCGGTTTTCGATTCGTCGAACAAATCGCCAGTGAGCACCAAAGCCAACTGAAAGCGAATCCCCGTCTTCAATCTGACTTGGTGCGGGTGACCATCAATGACGCACCTGTATGGCTGGTTCAACCAATGACTTACATGAATCGAAGTGGCTACGCTTTTCACCTAGTCACCCGCTACTACGACATTGATCCTGGCAATGCAGTGGTGGTCTATGATGACCTAGACCTTCCGATTGGCAGTGTACGCATCCGGCGAAGTGGTGGAGCAGGTGGGCACAACGGAGTCAGCGATATCATTGCACACAGTACGACCCGCAATTTCTTACGCATTCGCCTGGGTATAGGACGGCCCCATCGCGATGCCAACACAACTCCTTACGTACTGAGTGTCCCACCCGCGACAGACCAGATTCTGATTAACCAGGCTATTGAAGATACGATTGATGCGTTGCCTGAAATGCTCACAGGCAACCTCGAAAAAGCCATGACAATACTACATAGCCGAGGCAGCCAAAACCGTTCAGAAGAACAGTCAGCAACGTGAGGTGTCAAACGAATCCATGAGCGTCCGGTGTGGAATAATCGGAACACCCAATGCCGGTAAATCAACCCTGTTCAACGCCCTCACCCTCTCGAATGTTCCAGCAGAGAGTTTTCCCTTTTGCACGATAGAACCGAATTCTGGTATCTCCGCTGTACGTGACACCAGGCTGCTGGCAATCGCACAGGTGGTTGGTGTGGAAACACAAGTTCCCGTCACGCTTGAGTTTGTTGACATCGCGGGACTGGTTGAAGGCGCATCTCGTGGCGAAGGGCTTGGCAATCGATTTCTGTCACACATTCGGGAGATGGATGTTATTGCTCACGTTGTAGGGTGCTTTGACAGTCAATCTGACTGGCAATCAGATGTCGATGTGGTTAATCTCGAACTGATTCTGGCCGATCTCGCAACGGTAAGTAAAGCCCTCGACAAAGCGAGCAGACGTGCGCGAATCGGTGAAAAGAGTCAAAAGATCGCCGTTAATGCATTAACGAGAGTCCTATCAGCGCTTGAAAGTGATGCATCAGTCAGCGATCTTGAATTGGACCCCGAAGAAAGGGAGTTTGTCGACCAACTGCACTTGTTGACCACAAAGCGAAAATTCTATGTAATGAATATTGACGAGAGCCAACTTGATCGGAATGCTTCACTTCAAAATGTTCCGCAAAGCTCTATTCCCGCCGTCTCGATTTGTGCAGAACTCGAATCTGAACTAGCAAAAATGCCAGAACAGGAGCAGGATGCTTTCAGGATTGAAATGGGAGGTGACCACTCCGCAATTGAACGGGTTGTACAGGCCGCCTATTCAGTGCTTGAACTTCGTACTTTCTTTACTTTCAACGAAAGTGAGGTGCGGGCATGGGCCATACCAAAAGGAACCACCGCCAAGCAGGCAGCTGGCCGAATTCATACCGATATGGAAACGGGATTTATCCGTGTGGAGGTGATGGACTGCAGTGATCTGGTCGCTCTAGGGAGTGAACAGGCTGTAAAGAAAGCTGGTAAACTGCGTATTGAAGGAAAAACATATTTACCTCAAGACGGTGAAATTCTTCGAGTTCGATTTAATTCCTGAAGTCCCCTGATTGCACAGGGTATGTAAGTGCATTCAAAACTCCAAGATTGCAGGGAAAATATCTGGTCGCATCAATTTGCGTCGGAAACAGAAGTTGTGAGTTCACTTCTCAACGGTATCCGCCTTGAGGAAAATTCGCGAAACCGCATCAAGAATGATGCAATACACATCGCCCGCGAGGTCCGCAAAAACCCACCCTCCGGAATAATGTCGCCCTTTTTGGTGGAATATGGTTTAACGACTGAAGAGGGTATCGCATTGATGTGTCTGGCCGAAGCACTCTTGCGGGTGCCTGATGCAGACACGGTAGACACACTCATCAGTGACAAGTTGGCGCCTGCTGACTGGGGCAGACATCTTGGAAATTCCGCATCCTCTCTGGTGAATGCCTCGACCTGGGCACTGATGCTCACCGGGAAAATTCTGAAGAGCGATAAAAACGACGATGTCGCCAAAGTGATGCGACGGGTTGTTAAACGGCTTGGAGAACCCGTGGTCCGCCTAGCGGTGGCTAAGGCCATTAAATTGATCGCAGATCAGTACATACTCGGATCTGATATTGAGTCTGCTGAACTGCGTGGCCGAGAATTCGTCGAACAGGGTTACCGGTATTCCTACGACATGCTCGGTGAGTCAGCACTAACCTGGAGTGATGCGAGACGCTACAAGGACGCCTATGCCATTGCGATCAATTTCCTTGCCGACCATTGCCACTCAGATGATGTAAGGGACAACCCTGGAATTTCAGTAAAACTCTCTGCCATACATCCCCGCTACCAAGCTACGCACCGCACACTGAATCTGGAAGAACTCATTGATTCAACCCTGGAGTTGGTGATGCTTGCCATGCAGTCAAACATGGGTTTCAACATCGACGCGGAGGAATCCGACAAGCTTGATCTGTCACTTGACATCATTGAACATGTTCTACGAAAACCTCAACTTGAAAACTGGGAGGGATTCGGCGTTGTAGTGCAAGCTTATGGCCAACGCGCACTGCCCGTAATTGAGTGGCTGCATACATTGGCAAGAGAACTTGATCGAAAATTAATGCTACGCTTGGTCAAGGGGGCGTACTGGGATACTGAAGTCAAGCGCGCACAAGTTTTGGGACTTTCAACCTATCCGGTATTCACCCGTAAAAGTTCAACCGACCTTTCCTATCTTGCCTGTGCACAGCGTCTCTTTGAACTGAACGACCATATCTATCCACAGTTCGCCACTCACAATATTCACACAATCCGTTCCGTTTTGGAATTGGCATCAGATTCAAGTGACTTTGAATTTCAAAGGCTGCATGGTATGGGTGAAGAGGTCCACCAATTCGCCAAAACTACTTTCGGCTACCGGTGCCGGATCTATGCCCCTGTTGGTGCACACGAAGATCTGCTCGCCTACCTTGTCAGACGAATTCTGGAAAATGGCGCGAACAGTTCATTTGTCAATCAATTGATGGACCGGCGCGTCCCCGTGAGCCAAATTGTCTCGGATCCTATCGAACAGACAAAATGTCTCAATGATCAGATTCGAAATCCAAACATTCCTCAGCCGAGCAAAATTTTCGGTGAATCACGTCAAAATTCCATTGGCCTGGATTTGGAAAGTGACCCCGATTTGCTTCAACTAAAAAGTGCGATGGATGAGTATTCAAATCGCGAATGGACCGCCATTCCAACTGATGTTGCAAAAGTAAGCAACCGCCAGTTGGAAACACGATTCAACTCTGCGTATCCCGATAGACCGGTTGGAAGCGTACTGCACTCAAACCCGGCCGTCATACCACAAGTGATCTCTGATACTTTTCGTACCTTGAATATATGGCAGAATACAACTGCGGAGGAACGTTCGACAATTTTGCAGCGAATTGCTGAAGAATATGAAGCAAGCCATGTCGAATTGATTGCTTTGATGGTCAGAGAAACCGGAAAGTCGATTCCAGATGCAGTGGCCGAAGTGAGAGAAGCGGTCGATTTCTGTCGCTATTACGCCAATGAGGCGATCCATATAGCTACGCTACCACAAAACAATGCACCTCGAGGTGTGATTTTGTGCATTTCCCCATGGAACTTTCCACTCGCAATCTTTACTGGCCAAATTACCGGTGCGTTAGCTGCCGGAAACTCAGTCATTGCTAAACCGGCAGAACAATCTCCGCTAATTGCTTCGAAAGCAATCGATCTGATGTATCAGGCGGGTGTTCCAAAGGAAGCGTGTGTTGCTGTTTATGGAACCGGGGAAACCGTTGGTTCCCAACTGGTATCAGATCCAAGAATCGCTGGAGTCAATTTCACCGGTTCATCCGAAGTCGCTCAAATTATTCATCGCACCATGGCAGAAAGTGGTAATCCATTGGGCAAACTGGTTGCCGAGACTGGCGGCCTCAACGCGATGATCATTGACTCCACGGCGCTTCCGGAACAGGCTGTTCGGGACATCATCGTATCGGCTTTCCAGAGTGCTGGGCAACGTTGTTCAGCATTGCGCATGCTGTATATCCAGGAAGACATGAAAACGAGAATCTGTAACATGCTGTTCGGTGCGATGGAAACACTCGTCGTCGGTGATCCCTGGAACATTGAAACAGATGTTGGGCCGGTTATTGACGATGAAGCAAAGCAAAACATTGATGCATACATTGATCGAATGGAAGCAAAGGGACTGCTTCGTTACCAAGCACCGGTGCCGGATGGACTGGAAGGGCACTTTGTGTCACCGAGTGTTTTCGAGGTGTCAGGAATTGAAGATCTGGAAGGTGAAATATTCGGACCGATACTGCATTTCGCAAGTTATCCCGCACATGAACTGCCCGCGGTGATACAGTCGATTAACCAGTCCGGATATGGACTCACGTTCGGTCTTCATTCGCGAATCGACCGACGGGTTCAGCAAATGACCGAATCTGTAAATGCCGGTAACATTTATGTTAACCGTAATCAGATCGGGGCCATTGTCGGATGTCAACCTTTCGGAGGCAGAGGTCTTTCAGGGACGGGACCCAAGGCAGGCGGCCCCAACTACGTTCCAAATTTACGTGAGTTTCGTGATTCCTCAGTCAAGGTTTTCAGTGGCGATACTTATCAACGAGAGGATATGCGTAAGGAGTTGTCCAAACTGAGTAGAGCACAGAAGTCCTGGGCCGAACTCAAAAACCGGGGAACGGTAATCAATGCTGCAGTTGAAGCTCACCCGACATTAAAATCGACACTCACCAGTGCAATCAAATTTCTAAAGTCGCCGATTGATTTAGATGCACCAACCGGTGAAAGCAATCGTCTTTACTTTCAGGCTAAAGGCGTTTTCGTCTGCATAGGTTCCTCAGTACATGTCATTCAGGCACTGCTAAGTGGCAACGCGGTGCTGGCAGTTGGCGTCAGCTCTGGATTGACCGGTGCGCTGATTCACGCCAGACTGCCATTGATTGCCAGCGAACTAGTGCCCGACGCCACAAGTCTTGCATCATGTGAATCTCTCGCAGGTGTAACGTTTGAACGCTTGGACCGCAAACTCGCAGTCACATTGCGACAAGAGTTAGCTCACTTCGATGGTCCAATCGTGCAGTTCGTTACGGATACTTGGACACCTTGGAGCTTCATTGCAGAAAAAACACTCTGCATCGACACCACGGCGGCTGGTGGTAATGCGCGACTGCTGATCGAAGCCGAAACGTAGTGAAATTGCAATAACATTTGCAGCAGCTGCAAACTGAACACAATACTTCTGGAGAAAAACAAATATGGATTTCGACTTAATTGTCATTGGTGGAGGTAGCGGCGGTTTGGCCGCTGCCCGTCGAGCGAGCGAGTATGGTGCAAAATGCGCAGTTGTCGAGAGTCACAAACTCGGCGGTACTTGTGTCAATGTTGGCTGTGTGCCCAAAAAAGTCATGTGGACGACTTCACGAATCGCTGAAATGCTGCATGATGCACCCGACTATGGCTTCAATGTTGACTGCAAAGGATTTGAATGGAGCAAAATCAAAAGCGCTCGAGATTCATACATCGCTAGGTTGAACGGCATCTATGAGACCAATCTTGAAAAAGCCAGCGTCAGTTATTTAAGTGGGCAGGCGAGTTTCGAGTCATCCGACACGGTTCGAGTCGACGACAATGTCTATAGGGCTTCTTACATCCTGATTGCAACCGGCAGTGAACCGATTGTGCCGAAAATTCCGGGTGCAGAATTTTCGATCACTAGCGACGGTTTCTTCGAGATGGAGCGTTTGCCAGAAAAGGTAGTGATCACAGGAGCCGGATACATAGCCACCGAATTTGCAGGTATGCTGCACGGGCTGGGTAGCGAAGTGATCATGGTACTTAGAAAGGATCAATTGCTGCGCGGATTTGATTCGTCCATCACACAGGTCGTGATGTCAGAAATGAAGCGTAGCGGTGTGGTGTTCATTTTGAATAACTCAGCAACTGAGATTACCAGACAAGGCTCAAGACTTCGCATTGAACTGAACAATGCACCAGCTATTGATGACGTTGACGAGTTCATTTTCGCAATCGGTCGAAAACCCAACACCAAAGGTTTGAATGTGGAAGTAGCAGGGGTTGAACTCGACTCCAGAGGGTTTGTCGTTACCGACAAATACCAGGTCACTTCGGCCAACAATGTTTTTGCCGTCGGAGATGTAACCGGGCGAGTTGCATTGACTCCAGTTGCAATCGCGGCGGGGCGGAAGCTCTCCGACCGAATATTCGGCGGACACAATGGAGCTCACCTGGATTATGACAATATTCCATCGGTCATTTTCAGCCATCCACCGATAGGTACGATGGGACTCAGTGAAGCGGCGGCTCGGGAAAAGTTTGGCGATGACATCAAAATCTACACCAGTTCATTCAAAAATATGTACTACCAGATCACCTCAAGAACTTCACCCACGCTGATGAAGTTAATTACCGTTGGAGAGGACGAGACGGTGATTGGCTGTCACCTTGTAGGCGACTTTGCGGACGAGATCATCCAAGGATTTTCTGTGGCAGTGAAGATGGGTGCGCGAAAACGAGACTTTGATAATACGGTGGCAATTCATCCCACTGTTTCAGAAGAGTTTGTCACGATGCGGTAGTTAATTGAACGTTTCGGCCGACAATTTTCAAGAAAATTGAGTCGAACTTTCGAGCAAAAAAAATGCAAGCAAATACATTCTTGCACAATCAATCTGTTAGAATCTACCAATCGCTATCCGAAATGTACAAGTATGTAAACTTGAACTTGGAAAATGTATGCGAAACGTTCCTCAAATTTGGAAACGGTAGAAAGATTAACCGATGACAGAAGAAGCACCGGAAATTACCGATATAACAGATGAGTTAATCGCTGAGCGTCGCTCGGGCGACCTATCCAAGCTACCAGACGATATGCCACCGTGGATGGCGTTTCTGATCCGCTGGATCGATACCACGAGTCTTTGGATCGGACGAATCGTCTGTTTCCTTACGCTCCCGCTGTTCTCAATCATGGTCTACGAAGTCTTCATGCGGTATGTGTTTGTCGCACCAACCATGTGGGCCTACGATCTGAGTCGCATGATGTCTGGCGCGTTATTTATGCTTGGCGCGGGCTACGCGCTATCAAAAGGCGTTCATATTCGCGCTGATTTCATCTATCGTAACTTTCCTGTCAAAGTCCAGGGAACGGTTGATGCTGCGCTATACATACTGTTCTACTTCCCAGGCATGCTGGTCTTCCTGTGGACCGCAATGGATTTTGCCGGGGTGTCGTGGGTACGACTCGAAAAAGGTATGGACACTGCCTGGATGCCTTATGTCGCACCAATCAAATCCGCTCTTCCGGTCGGCGTCGCCTTTCTTATCATTCAAGGCGTTTCTGAATTGCTGAAGAGCATTTACGCGGCCACCCGCGGACGCTGGCCAGTCTGATGTCACCAGAAATTCTCGGTCTGGTACTGATCGGTGCAATGCTGCTGGCAATTTTTGTCGGCTTTCCGATCTCATTTACTCTGATTTTTCTTGGGTTTGTATTCGGCTACATAGGATTCGGACAGGTCGTTTTTTACCTGATGACTTTCCAGTTCTATTCCGTCATGATGGAGCAAACACTCGCGGCTGTACCGCTGTTTATATTTATGGGCATCATGATGGAACAGGCTGGCTTAATGGAACGCCTGTTCTCGTCTGTACAGTTGATGCTGTCGCGCGTGCGCGGTTCGCTATTCGTCGCGGTACTGTTTGTATCAACGATTTTTGCGGCCGCAACGGGTATCGTCGGTGCCTCGGTAACCATTCTCGGCATCATGGCCGCCAAGACCATGAACCGGTCCAACTATGATGTTCGACTGGCATCTGGAACGATCACCGCTGGTGGTACGCTGGGTATCCTGATTCCACCAAGCATTATGCTGGTCGTCATGGGGCCGGTCATGGAGATTCCGGTGACCGATCTTTTCTCGGCTGCCATTATTCCAGGGATCATGCTGGCATTGATCTACACCGCATATTCTCTGGTTCGCTGCTGGTTAAATCCGAGTTTGGGCCCGGTGCTGCCGGAATCAGAACGACCGAAGAACATGGCGGAGGTCTGGAAAGAATTTCTGCTCGGCCTGATTCCACCTTCTGCACTGGTGTTTTCAGCACTCGGCAGCATTATGTTTGGTCTGGCTACACCAACAGAAGGTGCCGCCTGCGGGGCGGTTGGTTCGGTGATTCTTGCAGCTGCCTATCGCAAGCTGAATTGGGAACGCTTGTTTAACGCGCTGATCAAGACCCTTGAAATCACCGCCTTAATCATGGTGCTGGTCGCCGCATCAAATTTCTTCGGTGCTGTCTTTTCACGACTGGGCACACCAACCATGTTGACTGAGTTTTTGCTTGATTTGGAAGTCAACCGCTATGTCGTGCTGATTATAGTGATGGCACTGATATTTCTGCTCGGTTGGCCACTGGAGTGGGTGCCAATCGTTCTAATCATTGTCCCTATCCTGATTCCGCTAATTGATCAACTGCAGTTTAACCTGACTTGGTTTGCGATTCTGGTCGCAGTTAATCTGCAAACCGCATGGCTATCGCCACCGGTTGCGTTATCCGCATATTTCCTAAAGGGAGTAGTCCCTGAATGGGACCTCAAAGACATTTATTTCGGCATGATGCAGTTTATGGTCCTGCAACTTGTCGGACTGGCACTGATTATTACATTCCCACAGCTGGTGCTGTGGCTGCCAGGCGTAATTTACGGTTCCTAAGAAGATCCGTCTGCCGCGAGCGCTTTCAATCTGGCGTTCATCCGACTCTTCAGCCTTGCCGCCTTGTTTTTGTGTTGCAGACCTTTGCGCGCGCTTCGATCGATTTTCGAACAGGCGACACGAAATGATTCCTGCGACGCTTCAAGATCATTGGATTCCAGCGCCTTGTAAAATTTCTTGATATAGGTACGCACGGCTGCGCGTTCACTCATGTTACGCGCACGGCGTTTTACATTCTGTCTGGCTCGTTTGCGAGCTTGAGGAGAGTTAGCCAACGTTATATATTCCTTGTCTGAAAGTTGGATATCAAAATAAAGCGCAAAATATGCTACTTTTGGCGTTCAATGTCAATAGGAATTGCCGAGATTTTGGCAGATTAGTCGATCGACTTCCCATATTATCGCGTCATTTGCAGGAATTTGTCAAAAATGAGTCTCTGAGCACGTGAATATCAGTCAATTCATCGATCAACTGCACGCAATCAAAATCGATTGTGTGTTCAATCCTTACTCCGAGCGTTGTTCAATTTTCGATCTGAAAAATGCGCCAGAGATTCGTTCTGAGGTGCTACGAAAAGTCCTTGATAAAGCGAATGCGACAAAACTTGACTCAATTTGGATAGGACGCGATCTTGGATACCGCGGCGGTCGTAGAACTGGCCTCGCTTTCACCGATGATCGACACCTTGAGGCACATGCCAACCGTTGGGGCGTTAAGTTACAGCGTTCAACGCATGGTGATGAAGTTACCGAGCGAAGCGCAACGGTTCTTTGGCAGGCGCTGAGTAGAGTCCAATCATCAGTATTTCTTTGGAATGTATTTCCGTTGCATCCTTTTGTGGCAGACCGCCCTCTTTCAAACCGATCACATAATGCTGCGGAGCGGAGCATAGGCACTGAACTGCTGGTTGAACTCATCGATCTGCTGCAGCCACGCAAACTACTACCAATCGGAACAGAAGCGACACACATTGCGCTTAAGGTATGCGGTAAGCGGCAAGTGCTGCCGGTTCGGCATCCGAGCTACGGCGGCCAGCGTGTATTTCTGGAACAGGTTTCAAAGCACACTGGCACCGGCCATGACTGATCAACCAGACCCAAAACAGCCGCTCACAGCACGCGGTACCAAAGTTCTGCTACGTTCCACAGCCACATTTGGCTCGATGACGGTACTTTCCCGGATCACCGGGCTGATTCGAGACATTCTTTTTGCACAGCTCATGGGTAGCACACTGGTTGCTGATGCTTTTTTTGTCGCCTTCCGCATTCCCAATTTCTTCCGTCGGATTTTTGGTGAGGGTGCATTGTCTGCGGCGTTTGTGCCAGTCTATACCCAGCAAAGAGTTTCGTCTAGTGATCAGGAAGTGCGCAGTTTTGTCGATATCGTCAGTGGCCGTCTGACTTTGGCTCTTGTCATTCTGACAATAGCTGGCGTCATTCTGTCGCCACTTCTCGTTACTGCTCTCGCACCTGGCTTTCGCGCAGATGCGGACAAATTTCAACTGACGGTCGAGTGTCTCAGAATTACCTTTCCATATGCGCTCTTTGTTTGTCTGGTTGCCTTAAGTGCAGCGATCCTGAATACTCATGGGCGGTTTGCGATACCAGCTGCAACCCCGATCTTACTGAATATCTGCCTGATTGCAGCTGCTCTATGGATTACAGATCTGACCGGAAACGTCGCGATCGCTGTGTCTATTGGCGTCTTCATTGCCGGTATCGTTCAACTTGCATTTCAACTGCCTTCACTAAAGAAGGTGGATGCACTCCCTCGTCCGAAGCTTAAGCGAAAGCAGATGGGTGAAGCAGAAGAAGCGACAAATAAAGTCTATCGACTGATGTTACCCGCGGTATTCGGTGCGTCGATCGCACAAATTAATCTGATGATCAACACGCTGATTGCTTCATTTCTGGTTACTGGAAGTGTGTCCTGGCTCTATTATTCGGATCGGTTGATGGAATTTCCGCTCGGTGTCTTTGGTGTTGCGCTAGGTTCAGTTCTCCTGCCGCGACTTTCAAAGGAGCATGCACTACAGTCCATGGATGAATTTTCACGACTGCTAGACTGGGGAATGCGCTGGTGTCTGCTGATCTCTTTGCCCGCAACTGCAGGACTGATCGTCCTGTCAGAGACACTGGTGGCAACACTGTTCTATCACGGTGCCTTTACACTAACCGACGTCACGATGTCAGCCCGGGCGCTCGTGGCATTTTCCATTGGCCTCACTGCACTGGTGGTCGTTCGAGTGCTGTCTCCAGGTTTCTTTTCCCGCGACGATACGAAACGACCGGTGAAAGCTGGCGCCATCGCCATGGTGGTCAATGCAATCGCTGCGATTGTCCTGGTGTTTCCATTTCAGCATGTCGGACTCGCGGCGGCAACATCATTGGCTGCCTTCGTCAACGCCGGGCTTCTGCTTCTATGGCTGATCAAAGACCGTGTATTTATCTTCCGACGAGGCTGGCTGCCCTTTT
This sequence comes from Gammaproteobacteria bacterium, assembly GCA_022823405.1. Lineage (GTDB taxonomy): Bacteria > Pseudomonadota > Gammaproteobacteria > Arenicellales > JAJDZL01 > JAJDZL01. The sequence goes on along the minus strand of JAJDXD010000145.1, from coordinate 14,472 downwards.
TGATCAGAGTGGTAGCAGCGACACTTATAATGTGGTATGTACTGGCTGAATTTCTTGTTTCACCATTAGAAATGTGGATTGAAAACAGTATTCTGGTGAGAATTTTCTTGCTGTTGGGCTACATTCTGGCAGGTGCTGTCATCTATTGTGCCTGTTTGTTCGTATCAGGAATTCGGCCTAAACAGTTAATTTCGCGATGACCCAATCCAACAACAACGTCATTCAAATCGGCTTTTCCGACGCACCGCGGTACTTCACGCTGAGCGAGGCGAGAGAGACACTGAAACTGATCAAACCGATCACCGCCAAATCTCATCAGGAACTTGAGGAGGTGAAAGCACGACTTCATCACTTGCTGCCGAGCGACCCCCGTATTGCGTCTGTCGAACAGGATTATGAATCCATCGTACGAGCATGGATTTCCAAAATGCGTCGACTCGGACTGATTGTTCGAGGCCTTTGGTTGCTGGATTTTGATTCTGGTGATGGCTATTTTTGCTGGAAGTACCCAGAGCTCACCATCAATCACTACCACTCGTATAACGGCGGCTTCGTTGAGCGAAGACCAATCGTAGAAGTGATCGAAGAAATGCATCCGGACTGGGCGGACATCGAAGCGGAACCGAGTATTGCAAGCAAAGCGAATAAGATGCAGACTTCACACCGACTGTCCTGATACCTTGGACTAATTCGATGGAATACATTCGCGGCGCGGAAAATATTGCAGCCGACCATCACGGTTGTGTGGCATCCGTTGGAAACTATGACGGTCTTCACCCAGGCCATAAGAAAGTCATCCGTTCTTTGGTCGAACGCGGTCAAGAATTGAATCTGCCCGTCGCAATCGTCAGTTTCGACCCTCATCCGATGGAATTTTTTGTTCCAGATGCGGCACCACCACGACTGATGACTACACAGGAAAAGTGTGAAGCAATGCAGGGTCTGGATGTCGACATCTTCTGTTGCCTTGAGTTCAATCACGAGTTGGCAAATACGGAACCGGAAGAGTTTATTGAGAACCTGCTGATCGACAAACTGAAAGTGCAGTATGTGGTTGTTGGCGATGATTTTCGATTCGGCAGAAACCGGCGCGGAAACTTTCAGATGCTTTGTTCAATCTGTCAACGATACGGCATCGAAGTCGCAAAAACTGAAACGCTTGAAATGGGTGGGGAACGGGTGAGTAGCACGCGTATTCGGGAATGTTTGGCTGCTGGTGATGTCGCTAGAGCCAACCGTCTGCTGGGTCGAGAATTTTCCATGTCCGGAAAAATCATACGCGGAGATGGAAATGCCAAAAATTGGGGATTCGCAACAGCCAACGTTCAGGTTAAAGTGCCAAAACCCGCGTTATCTGGTGTATTTGTCGTGGAGGCAGACTTGCCTGGTAATGCGTCCTTACCTGCGGTGGCAAGCCTTGGAACACGTCCGACTGTTGGTGGAACAATTCCTGTTCTGGAAGTTCATTTGCTTGATTTTGATGACAATATCTATGATGAACACGTTCGAGTCCGCTTTTTGAAGAAACTGCGGGACGAGGTTAAGTTCGCCTCAATCGAAAAAATGTGTGAACAAATTCAACAGGACATTATGCGGACTCACGAGTACTTCAATCAAAAGCACTCTCGGATTGCGTCGTAATTCAACACCCGTCTACCTCAATATTTCAGATTAAAATAAACGGTTTAGCCGCCGAACTAGGCCGCTATCACTCAGTCAGAATAGCTGACTGAATGCACAACCTTACTTCCTCGCTTTTGAATTAACGGTTATTTCGCGATTTGACTCCATGACCAATTACAAGCACACAATCAATCTTCCTAAAACTGACTTTCCCATGCGGGCCAATCTGGCGAAGCGCGAACCCGACATTCTCGCATTTTGGAATGAGATTAATATTTATCAAAAGCTTCGAGAAATCGGTGAAGGAAAGGAAAAGTGGGTCCTGCACGATGGCCCTCCCTACGCCAATGGAGCGCTGCATATTGGGCACGCTGTTAACAAAATTCTTAAGGATGTTATTGTCAAGTCCAAAACGATGGCTGGCTACGATTCGCCTTATGTGCCCGGCTGGGACTGTCACGGACTACCGATTGAACATGAAGTGGAAAAGAAGCTAGGAAGGGAGGCCTATCGAAAAGACCCGGCTGCATTTCGTAAAGCCTGTCGTGCCTTTGCAACGGAGCAGATTGATATTCAGCGCCAGGGATTCATTCGCATGGGCGTAATTGGAGATTGGTTTGATCCTTACCTCACCATGAACTTCAGAACTGAAGCCGACACGGTTCGAGCACTTGCGCGGATTCTGGAAAACGGCCACATGATGCACGATCTGATGACCGTTTATTGGTGTGCGGACTGCGCATCTGCGCTAGCAGAAGCAGAGGTTGAGTATTTTGATAAAACCTCAACCACAGTTGATGTTCGTATGGAAGCTGCTGATCGACAAGCTGTCCTTGATGCATTCGGAGTCGAAGATGTCATAAGCGAAGTGCCGGTCAGTTGTGTGATCTGGACCACAACGCCCTGGACTTTGCCGGCTAACCGAGCTGTCTCAATTCACGCGGCCTTTGAGTACAGTCTGATCAAGTCAACCACGAGTGGAGGTAGATTCGAGTACCTGATCATTGCATCAAAAATGGTTGAGTCTTGCTTTGAACGGTATGGGACCAGCAGCTACGAAGTGGTTGCTGAGATTGAAGGCAGGGAACTTTTGGGCCTGCAATTTGGCCACCCAATCGAAAAACATAACCGTCATGTACCCATGATTCCAAGCGAACATGTCACACTCGACGCAGGAACCGGACTTGTACATACCGCTCCGGGTCATGGACATGAAGACTTCGCACTCGGTAAAGAACACAATCTGGAAATATACAACCCGGTCGGTCCGACTGGTCACTTTCTGCCCGAAGTACCACATGTCGGGGGCAAATCCGTCGACGAAGGTGGCAAGATTCTGATCGAAATCTTAGCCTCGCGTGGTGATTTAGTTTCTAGCGACGTTCTTGAACACAGCTACGCTCATTGCTGGCGGCATAAGTCACCAATACTTTACCGTGCCACCCCTCAATGGTTTATCAGCATGGATCGAACAGGGCTGCGCGATCGTGCACTTGAAGTCATCAGATCAGTCCAGTGGGTCCCAGACTGGGGTGAAGCCCGAATCGATGGCATGGTGCGAAATCGACCCGACTGGTGCCTGTCCCGGCAGCGGGTATGGGGTACACCAATTGCCATGTTTACGCATAAAGAAACAGGCGAATTGCATCCGGACACCTTGGAAATTTTCGAAAAAGTTGCGAAAAAAATTGAGCAAGGCGGAATTGATGCGTGGTTTGATGCGGACTCGTCGGAGTTCATCGGTACCGATAGTAAAGATTACCAGAAAATCACGGACGTGCTGGATGTCTGGTTTGATTCCGGCGCAACACATTACAGTGTTTTGAATCATCGCGGTGAGATGACCAATCCTGCAGGCATGTACCTAGAAGGTTCAGACCAGCATCGAGGCTGGTTTCAGTCGAGTCTGTTAGTCAGTACTGCAGTGACCGGCAACGCGCCTTATCGGTCGGTGTTAACCCATGGATTTACAGTCGATGGTGAAGGGCGCAAAATGTCCAAGTCAGTCGGAAATGTCATCGGACCACAGGAAGTTATCGACACGTTAGGTGCTGATGTCCTGCGGCTTTGGGTGGCATCAACCGAGTATGAGGCAGAGATGGGGATTTCAGATGAGATTCTGACTCGTACGACAGACTCCTATCGTCGCATAAGAAACACCACTCGATTCCTGGTTGGAAATTTGAACGGATTTGAGCCGACTGACTGCCTACCGTGGCAGGATATGCTTGAACTGGATCAGTGGGCAGTGCACACAGCGAAACAGCTGGACGCGGATATTGTCAAGGCCTACGATGAATACCGATTTCACTTGATCTGCCAGAGAATTCATCGTTTCTGTATTGTTGAAATGGGTGGATTTTACCTGGATGTGATCAAAGACCGGTTGTACACAATGCCGCAGGCGAGCCGTGGACGACGCTCTGCACAAACTGCGATGTTTCACATCCTCAACGCACTGGTTCGCTGGCTTACCCCAGTTTTGAGTTTTACTGCAGAGGAGATTTGGAAGTACGTACCTGGGAGAGTCGAAGAATCAGTTTTATTGGCAACATGGTACGAAGGCTGGCCAACTGAGTGCTCTGAAGATCATGCAGTTGATTCTGAGTTCTGGTCTCGCATTATTGCAGTTCGAGAAAAAGTCAACCGTGAGATTGAAAATCTACGCAATGATGGCGTCGTAGGTTCGTCTCTTGACGCAAACGTCACCATTTACAGCACCGATTCTACGCGGAATATGCTTGAAAAGCTAGGTGATGAGCTTAAATTTCTAACGATCACGTCAAGCGCGAAATTGGAACCTCTGGTTGAAAATCCAAACGATAAAGACAAGGATTCCGAGCAAGTAGTGGTTCAAGTTGAAAAATCTGAACATCAAAAGTGCATTCGCTGCTGGCATCAGACAGCCGATGTGGGATCAAACCCAGCGCATCCTGAGATATGCCTTCGATGTGTTGAGAATATAGAAGGCTCCGGAGAAGTAAGAGAATTTGCCTGACGGTTGGGGATGGTAAATCCGAGTCTTTCGTAAATTGAAACGTCTACCGTGGTGAAAGGCGAACCATTCAAATTCAGCGAACGAACTGTTCGAATTCACTGTGGCATCGCATTGCTCATCGTGATCGTTGATCAGATTACGAAATGGACCATCCTTTCTAACCTAGAACCCTATAGTTCTGTTGCGGTCACCGGTTTTTTCAATTTGGTGTTGGTCTACAACAAAGGCGCTGCCTTTGGATTTCTTGCCAATTCCAACTTTGATGTGAACCTGTTCTTCCTGATTGCCAACTTCTTTATTCTTATCGTGCTGCTGATTGCACTGCGGACTCTATGTCCACCACGAAGTCAGACTGCGACAGCAATCTGGTTGATCATTGGTGGGGCAATTGGGAACATCATTGATCGACTGGTTCACGGTCACGTGATTGATTTTCTAGACTTTCACTACGCAGGATGGCACTATAGCGCCTTCAATGTTGCAGACTCCGCAATTACAGTCGGAGCGATACTGCTCGCCATGGAGATTTTTGGGCTTAGAGTGATATTCCGGAAAAACGATTCTGCAAAAACAGACTCACCCATCTAGATTTCTGCATCAGGCGGACAGTTTCCGTTCGAACTGATCCTGATATCCATATATTCCAGGGGTCCCGCCTGTATGAATGAACAGTAAGTTCCGAGGCGAATCTTCAGACCTGGCACGCTTCAGGAAAGCAGCCATCGACTTCCCCGAATAGGTTGGGTCCAAAATCAACGCTTCTTCGCGTGCGGCGAGAAAAATCCCATCCCATACCTCAGAATTTGCTTCGCCGTATCCCGGAAAATATTGTTCGTCTGAAACAACGATGTCATCATCTTCAACTGAAGGTTTCACTTGTAGCAGACTTGCTATTTCGTGGCACCTTACTCTAATCCGCTCCCATTGCAGATCCCTTTCCCGACGAACGCAGACTCCGACTACCTTGACGGGTACTCCTATTGCTCGAAGTCCGAACAGTAAGCCTGCGTGAGTGTTGCCACTGCCAGAAGCGACGTAAATTTCATCAAATTCCAAATTTCGCTGCGACAGTTGCTCTTTCAGTTCAATTGCTGCACGAACGTAACCCAAAGCGCCTAGTGGCTTATGCCCAGGCGCCAAGGGAATAATATAGGGTTTGAGCCCTGAGACCTTTAGATCCTCAGCGATCTCACGAAGCCTTGCATCAGCACCAAACTCATCCTCTCCTTCATCATAGTAATGTAGTTGCGCACCGAACAGTCGGTCCAACAAAACGTTGCCGGAAGAATGGTAATGTGAGGAATTATTTGCCACCCGTGATTCAAGTTGAATGTGACACTTCATCCCTAATTTTGCGGCGAGCGCGGCAGTGATGCGGACAAAATTCGACTGGACAGCGCCTGTAATCATAACGGTATTTGCCCCTTGCGCCTTGGCATCACCAAAGTAGTATTCAACCTGCCTGACTTTATTTCCGCCGAATGCGAGATTGTTGCAGTCATCTCGTTTAACGTAGAGTTGCGAATTGCCTGACCACTCGGACAGGTTTTTCATGTACTCAATCTGTGTCGGATGATCAAACACCGATACACGGGGATATTTCGAAAAAAGGCCAAGTCCTTGACCGTCAAATTCTTGATTCAACTTAACTTCCTTTCAATTAAATTCCGCTTTCAGGCAAAACTGCTCCAATCGAATTCAACAGACAACAGTGTTTTCAAAGAAAACGCTGCCAACGTTTGGCAATTTACCAAACCCCTTTACAAAAACTGTGCGTCTCATGAAATTTCAATTGTGTCACATTCAGACTGAACTGCCTGTAGCCTAATCGTGTCTGTAGTACAGATAAAAAGGCAGTACTGACGACAATTCAACGGAGAATCCTGCCGGAAGTACAAGCCAACAGGCTCTAATTTTATGTTGTGAGCATCACAGAAAGACCATATCAGAAACCCAATTAACGAAATGATTACACCACCTGTTGCCCTCTAGTGTCGATTGGGGATACTGGTAAGACTGATGTGTTGAACTCGTAGCTCAAAGGAAGAAACGGTCAGTGTGATAGAGTCTATAATTGGACTCAACTAGTAGTTTTGTCCATATATGAATTTATTGTATGAATTTGAAACAATCCACACCAGTGAACATCGACCGTGAAAGTTTGTCGGGTCCGGCTTTACGAACATTTTTTCGAATAGCGCAACTCTGGAATCTGTCAAATGATGAACAGATGATTCTACTCGGAATCAGTGCAAGGTCAACATACTTTAAGTGGAAAAAAAATACTGATGTGGTTCTGTCGAGAGACACACTGGAGCGCATTTCTTATATTGTTGGAATCTACAAATCTCTTCAGATATTACTGCCAGACGAGAAACTTGCTGATGAATGGGTAAAACTACCCAACTCCGCACCATTATTTGATGGGCGATCAGCACTTGATCTGATGATGTCAGGACGGGTGGCAGATCTATACATCGTGCGTCAGTATCTTGATGCGGAGCGTGGGGGCTGGGCTTGATTTCCCAAGTGGTTCCCATTTCATGGAATCCAAGTTGGCGCATTATTCCCAGTCGGTTTCCACCCATTCAGCTATTTGAACGGGTTACCGATTCTAGAGACCTAGAGGCAGTTTTTGCATTAGATGCATTGACAAATCCAAGACTCCACGAGAAGGCCGGTGACCTCAACCTGGTATTGCCACAAGATCGCGTGAGCGGGCCGGGAACCAGTGTGATAATGGCACCGTTCACACACCCAAACCCAAGTGGCAGTCGATTTTCCAACGGACTATTTGGAGTGCTTTACTGCGCTAGCAGTCTCGAAACCGCAATTAAGGAGACCTGCTACCATCGTGGACGCTTCATGCTCAGTACAAATCAGCCTAGTGTAGAACTCGATATGCGAGTCTACTGCATTGACCTGTTTGGTGAATTGCATGACTTACGCGGCAAAAAAAAGGAGTTGCCGCTTGTTTATGACGAAAATGATTACACCGCGGCCCAGAACTATGGAGTGAACCTGCGTAAAGCCGGTTCAAACGGCATTGTTTATGATAGCGTTCGCCAAATCGGGGGTGAATGTGCAGCTGTATTTCGACCATCGCTGCTCTCCAATGTACGCCAAGAGCGTCATCTGTGCTATGTTTGGGATGGTCAAACAATTACTACCGTATATGAAAAGCGCGAATTCCTCAAATGATTGAATTCCACAAATGCAATGTTTCTACCATTACCGTAATCAATCACTACGCTGAACTGCGTTAAATTCTGTTTCATTTGACCGATTTCAACCCCTCGAATTACCTAATTTCCTTAAGATTGTTGGCTGCGAATACCATTTACTGAGCACAAAACTTCACACACAGAAAAATGAAAAGAATATCGAACAGTTTTGATATTTGGAAATAACTAGGTTTATACGCTTGAAACGAAAAATCTTGCTAGTGTTCTATGACAACTGGGACTATTCCGGTAGGATTCAGATGCAGGGGCTGGGATTCACCGACTCTTGACCATAATTTCGGCCTGATTTGGCGTTTCAACATGATCCGTAGCCACCTCCGCCAGGAGTCTTCATTACAAAAACATCTCCAACCTCCATTTTCCGCGAATCATTTCCAGCGAGACTTTCGGTAGTGCCGTCGGCGCGGGCCACGGAGTTCTCTCCAGTTTTTCCCAAGCCACCGCCATTGACCCCGAATGGCCGGGTCTCGCGATGAGAGGTGAGAACGGTAGCGGTCATCGATTCCAGAAATCGAAGCTTGCGAACGACTCCGTCGCCCCCACAGTACTTGCCGTCACCGCCAGACCCTTTGCGGATGGAGAACTCTTCGACACGCACGGGATATCGGCTCTCAAGCACTTCGGGGTCTGTCATTCTGGTGTTGGTCATATGCGTATGCACTGCACTGGCTCCATTAAATCCGTCGCCAGCCCCCGCCCCACCGCAGATGGTCTCGTAATTCTGATGAACATCATTGCCGTAAATGAAATTGTTCATCGTTCCCTGCGACCCGGCAAGCACACCGAGCGCGCCATACAGTGTCTCAGTGATTGCCTGTGAAACCTCCGTGTTTCCCGCAATGACTGCCGCGGGATAGGATGGACTAATCATCGTATTCTCAGGGACTACAATTTTGATGGGTTTCAGACATCCCTCGTTCATCGGAATGTCTGAACCGACTAGTGTTCGAAACACGTAAAGAACCGCAGCCCGGCAGATTGAAAGGGGGGCATTGTAGTTCTCTGCATTTTGTGGTGACGTGCCCGTAAAATCGACGGTAGCAGCACGATGCTCCTTGTCGATGCTGATTTTCACACAAATTTTCGCACCGGAATCGAGCAGGTACTCGAACTCGGAATCTTTCAGCACATCGAGAACACGTCGTACGGCCTCCTCAGCATTGTCTTGTACATGTCCCATATAGGAATGTACAACATCGATGCTGAACTGAGCCACCATTTTCTGCAACTCGTTCACACCGGTTGAGTTCGCTGCTATCTGTGCCACGAGGTCAGCCATGTTCTGATCAATATTGCGACATGGAAATTTGCCCGATGCCAGAAGATCGCGCGTTTCGCGCTCTCTCAGCGTACCCTGCGACACCAAAAGGAAGTTGTCGATGAACACGCCTTCCTCCTCAATGTGGGAGCTGTCCGGCGGCGCTGAACCGGGTGTCTTGCCCCCAATATCAGCGTGGTGTCCGCGTGACGCGACAGCAAAGATGATGCGCTCGCCAGCCTCGTCGAAGACCGGTGTGATCACTGTGATGTCAGGTAGATGGGTGCCACCGTCAAAAGGGTTGTTCATCATGAAGACATCGCCGGGTTCGATTGCTCCGGAGTTGGCTTCGAGTATCGAACGGACGCTATCGCTCATCGAGCCCAGATGCACGGGTACGTGCGGTGCGTTGGCCACGAGATATCCATTCGCATTAAATATTGCGCAGGAGAAATCCAATCGTTCCTTAATGTTCACGGAATAGGCAGTGTTGGCAAGTGTTGCACCCATCTGCTCTGCGATCGACATGAAAAGGTTGTTGAAGACCTCAAGCATTACAGGGTCAGCCCTTGTACCGATCGCCTCCTTACGATTAAGCGGCATGACGCGACGCATGAGAAGGTTGCCGTCTTTGACGATTTCGGCGTGCCATCCTTCTTCGACAACATTGGTTCCGGTTGGTTCGACGATGATTGCGGGCCCTTTAACCACATCTCCAACGGAAAGTGAAAGGCGGTCAACCAGATCGACATCACACCATTTTTCGCCGACATGCATCTTGGTTGTCGTTACTGATTCTTTCACGGTTGGACCACTCAGCCCGCTCGGCCGCGTGTCTGTTTCAGTTTCTCCAATTGCTTCCGAAGTAATCAGGTCGATAATCAAATTGGGCTCGGAAGGTACAAATCCAAACCTTGTCTGATGTGCGTCTTCAAACCCCTTTCTCAGTTTGTCTGCCGAATCGAAAGCGACTGGGAGCGTCTGGTGCGATCCACTGGTACGAATGTGGGCAACCCGAATCACCCTGATTGCGTCTTCGGGAACGCCTTGATTGGCAACTTCCGCGCGCGCCTCCCGGTCGAGAGCTTCGAACTTGGCCTCTGCAGCTGCGACTTCCTCAATCGGAACGGCCAACTGAAATTCTCGCATTGCCCGGATGTCTGCCAGTCCCATACCGAACGCTGACAGTACCCCGGCGAATGGATGGACGAAAACGGATTCCATACCGAGCGCGTCAGCGACAAGACAGGCGTGCTGACCACCAGCGCCTCCAAAGCAGTTCAGTGTATAGTCGGTGACATCGTAGCCACGCTGAACTGAAATTTTCTTGATTGCGTTCGCCATATTTTCGACCGCAATTCGGAGAAATCCTCCGGCTAGTTGCTCGGGCGCCCGGGTTTCTTCGTTGGTTTCCGCAGCTATTTCGGTTCCCATTTCGACGAATTTCTTACGCACAACGTCCACATCGAGCGGGAGGTCCCCATTCGGACCAAAGACGCTGGGAAACCGAGCCGGATGAATTTTACCAAGCAGGAGGTTGCAGTCGGTTACTGTCAGCGGGCCACCTCTTCGATAGCTGGCCGGGCCGGGATTGGCACCGGCACTTTCAGGTCCCACCTGCATTCGGCCATTGTTGTACGTCAATACCGAACCTCCGCCGGCGGCGACCGTGTGAATACTCATCATTGGGGCTCGCATCCGTACACCGGCAATCTCAGTATCAAAGGATCGTTCATACTCGCCAGCGTAGTGACAGACGTCAGTCGAGGTGCCGCCCATGTCGAAGCCAATCAGTTTATCGAAACCCGCAGCAGCGGCGGTACGCACCATTCCTACTACACCGCCTGCTGGTCCTGAAAGAATTGCATCCTTGCCCTGGAACATGGAGGCGTCAGTCAACCCACCGTTCGACTGCATAAACATCAGCGATTTGCAACCACCTCGTTCGATACCCAGTTCTTTGTTTACCTGCCGCACATAGCGCCTTAGGATCGGAGAGAGATACGCGTCTACAACTGTTGTGTCACCGCGTCCGACAATTTTGATCAGGGGGCTGACCTGGTGGCTCAGGGCAATCTGGTGGAAGCCGATCTCCTTGGCTATCACGGCCACCTGCCTTTCATGGTCCGGGAACTTATACCCATGCATAAAGGCAATCGCGACCGACCGTATCCCATCATCGTACCCGTTCTGTAATACATGGCGTGCGCCTTTCAGATCGAGACCGGTGATGACTTCGCCTTGTGCACTGACACGCTCCGAGATTTCCTCAACACGTTCGTAAAGCAGTTCGGGACGCTGGATGTTCAGTTCAAAAATTTTGGGTCGGTTCTGATACCCGATCCTCAACAAATCGCCCAATCCCTGGGTGATTAGAAGCAATGTACGATCACCCTTTCGCTCAAGCAATGCGTTGGTCGCGACGGTTGTGCCAATTTTGACAGTGTCGATTGTTTCTAGCGCTATCGCCTCAGCTGACTTGAGGCCTAACAGTTCTTTAATTCCCTGAACAGCTGCATCCTTGTAGCGCTCAGGATTCTCGGAAAGAAGCTTGTGGGAACTTAACTTACCCTCAGGATCACGTGCAACAATATCCGTGAATGTGCCGCCTCGATCGATCCAGAATTGCCAACCACATTTCATGTTTCAATGCTCCACTCGCAATTCTGGAATTGAAAGCTGAATTCCCAGCGGACCTTTTTCAGAAACTGCCCCAGGACTGGATCCAAAGCATAGCACTCCTAGAAGAGAAAAACGCCAGAACACGAGATAGTTACCACGGATCCTTAGCGAATGGCAACGTCGATCGGGAATTTTAAGACAAACTCAACTCGGAAACAGGTGACGTAAAACGTCCGGCCGGTCGAAGTTGTCGGTTAGATCGACTGCTATTCATTCGCTAAATTTGGAAGGTAGAGAGCGATATCTGGAATGGCTACTAATATTACGGGCGGGTCCGCGGGTAGCGGGTTAACCGCGAGCTGTGTGGGTCGGTTCTACTTTGCCCGCACTGTGCTGAATATAACCACCACCGTCGACGGTGAAAATAAAAAAGAGTGTGTTCCCGATGGAGTTCGCGACACCTCCTTAGGTGTGGACTTGAACGGGAATACGAACTACCTCCCGCAAGTGTCTCGCTCGAACAGATTGACTTGTAACTAGTTTTCCAAACCGGCGATTCACATCGAGATCGCCCGTTGAGTTGTGTTGAGTCGTTCAGCCGTCATTTGGAAGTTGCTGAGCGTCGCGACCCAAACGAAATTTTCCAGTTGCCTATGCGTGAACGACATATTGCAAGTCTAAAATTAGAGGAAAATAATAGAAAAAACCTTTAAATTCATATCACAAATAGGTTGGAACTGATGTTAAGCGGTAGCAGCTTCCAACTGATTTTTTCGTCGTCTTTGAATCAGGAGAATACCCGCTAGAACTACGATTGCAGGTATGTAAAACACCTCTTTTGGCATACGATCTGCAGGCTGTTGAATGTGATCGATGACAACCGGCTGGTCTGCATAGTAGTCAAACAAGTCACCTATTTTGATGAACAGGTCGGTACCAACAAATGGTTCGTCAATTCTCATTTGCCCATCTTCTGAGATGACAGTCAAACCGGCCGCCTCTAACCGTTTTTCTGCTTCCGGCAGATTACCAAGCGGAATTAGAACTGTAGTACTGGTAATTTCACCCGAGTCAAAATCGGGCCCACTCACAACAATCGTCATCACCCCGTCCTGAGGAATGTCATCCACAATCTGGTAGACTTTGGTTGGTTCAACTTTTTCAAACGGCTCGTGAATCTGATCTAGCCAGTATCCTGGACGAAATAGTGTGAATGCAACCAGTAAAAGTACGGCTGACTCCCACAGCCGATTACGCGTGAGAAGGAAACCCTGTGTCGCTGAAGCAAAAAGCATCATCGCGATGACAGCCACAACAAACACAATGAACGCCTTACCAATCGATACATCGATCAGCAAAAGGTCGGTATTAAAGATGAACAGAAACGGCAGTAATGCAGTGCGAATATCGTATGCAAATCCCTGAATTCCTGTCTTGATCGGGTCTCCTTTGGAGATGGCGGCAGCCGCAAAGGCCGCTAGCCCAACCGGTGGTGTATCGTCCGCCAGAATTCCGAAGTAAAACACAAAAAGGTGCACTGCAATTACTGGTACAACCAATCCATTCTGTGCGCCTAACAGCAGAATGACCGGGGCCATCAATGACGACACGACAATGTAATTTGCTGTGGTCGGTAATCCCATTCCCAGAATCAGACTCATCACCGCAACCAGCAGCAGCATGGCAATCAGGCTTCCGCCAGAGAGAAATTCGACAAACTCACCAACGACCTGATGAGCGCCGGTCAATGAAATGGTACCAACAATAATTCCAGCAGCGCCAGTGGCAACCGCAATTGCCACCATGTTGGATGATCCGGCAATCATACCATCCTTCCATTCAACTACTCCCGTGCGAAATTCAACACCGAAATCACCTGTCTTTCTGAAGAACGCCTTGATAGGATGCTGAGTCAATGCAACGACGGTAATTGCAATCATCGCCCAAAACGCCGAAAACGCAGGCGACAACCGCTCAAGCACAATACACCAGATCAGAATGACGATTGGAATAACGTAATAGAGTCCGGTGATTGTAGTTTCACCGGCACGAGGCAGTTCGGTAATTGGGGCGTCGGGTGCATCGACGACCAGATCTGGTCGTTTTGAAGACAGCCACAACAGATAGAGGTAGACCCCTGAACACAAAACAATGACGATCGAAAAAGCCGCGGATGGGAAAACTACCTTAATCCAACCCATGCCGAAATAAACAATCAGACCGAGAATCGCAATGCCAATGAATCCGCCCAGGAATCCAATTATTTTGCGCATGAATGTTAACGATGAAGGTGGTTTCGGTAGTCCCTTGAGATTCAGTTTCAGGGCTTCAAGATGAACGATATAAACCAGTGCGATATAGGACACCAGTGCTGGGACCAGGGCATGTTTGATGATGTCCGTATAGGAGATACCGGTAAATTCAGCGATCAAAAACGCTGCAGCTCCCATCACAGGTGGTGTTAACTGTCCGTTGGTGGAAGACGCGACTTCAACCGCCCCGGCCTTTTCGGGAGTCAGTCCAGTTCGCTTCATTAGGGGGATGGTAAATGTTCCCGTCGTAACCGTATTTGCAATCGAGGATCCGGAATACAATCCGCTCATTGCAGATGCCATCACAGCAGCCTTGGCGGGACCACCCTTCAAGTGTCCCAGTAGTGCGAACGCAACTTTGATGAAATAATTTCCGGCACCGGTTTTTTCCAGGATCGAACCAAATAAGACAAA
>JAJDXD010000040.1 GCA_022823405.1 Gammaproteobacteria bacterium | reverse complement strand
TTACAATAGCATAGAGGTAGTTGTCTCAGCGCCCCTTTTCCCGCCTGATATAATCCCCCAACATCGGCTATGCGAACGGCGAGTCGTTGTCTCAGCGCCCCTTTTCCCGCCTGATATAATCTCTGCTGACGAAAACAATCGGACTGCTCGAGTTGTCTCAGCGCCCCTTTTCCCGCCTGATATAATCAGGATAAGCTGGATGCCGACGACCCTAAGTGTTGTCTCAGCGCCCCTTTTCCCGCCTGATATAATCCTGCGGGCGTGATGTCAGCCGACAGGCTTCGTTGTCTCAGCGCCCCTTTTCCCGCCTGATATAATCCGATGCAAGCGTCGTCATTTCATTTCTCAAGTTGTCTCAGCGCCCCTTTTCCCGCCTGATATAATCGCTTGTTCTGAACGGCGAAAACCTGAGCGTGTTGTCTCAGCGCCCCTTTTCCCGCCTGATATAATCAATAGCCAGAAAATCGCTTTGACCAGTAGAGTTGTCTCAGCGCCCCTTTTCCCGCCTGATATAATCAGCAACCAAATAACACAATCTAAACCACAAGTTGTCTCAGCGCCCCTTTTCCCGCCTGATATAATCAGGTCGCTGAGATGTAATTGTTTCTATTAGGGTTATTTCTGAAATCATTTTGGAAATAGCTCTTAAAATAAATGCAATTGTCTAGGTTGAGGATCATTTTTAATCTTATTTTTTTTATAGAAACGCTTCATGTTTGAAAATTGTTTATCAGTGATTGTTAACACATCGACCTTACCCCCAGGTGGAAGAATTTTTGCTACCTGACTACTAACAGAATCAGCTCTTTCTATTGATGGGCAGTATTTTAGGTAAACCGAAAACTGAGACATTTCGAAACCTTGTTTCAACAAGTTATTACGAAATAGGGTAGCATTCTTTCGTTACTGCTTCGTTCCTACTGGTAAATCAAACATAACAAAAAGCCACATTATTCGATAGGGGCTAAGTTCAACTCTTCTGGTCACAGCTCCAAGTAATCCTTAGGAGTCGGTAATTCAGGGACCAAAAAATCCCTAGAACGTCCATCGCAATAGTTTGCGAATGATCTGCAGATTTTTATCGTTGCCAGAGACATTGGAGATTCGTCTGTAACGTCCTTTCCCAGTTTCATTGGGATTTTCAGAGCAGTGATTGAGGCCAACTTCAATTTCATATCTGAGTTGAGTTCTTTCATACTGTTTTCACCGATTCTCCAAATCATGTAATCTACAATCGGTCGGAACGGTTCGACAAAGTCATCCACCAAGTTAAACGCATTAGTTGGATTTCGATGGTGTATGCTGAATGTCGGATGTAATCCAGCAGCAACAATGCCTCTCGCGGTGCATGCACGAACTACGGTATAAGCATAGTTCAGAGCAGAATTCAACCCAGGTGCGTTCTGCTTCCTACGGAATTGCCTGCCAAATAGTTTCTGCCAATAATAGCGTGCAGCTTGCGCTTCTAAATTACCCTTGTCACCTGATTGAACATTCTTTGCAAGACGCTCCAATTGCGCACTGTCTTCACCGACATTGGAAAGCACTTTCGCCTGATTACTGATCTTTGCACGAACAATTTTTTGCCAGGCTCGCTTCTTCTGCGGACGTGTTAAATTAATTTGAGTATGCATTACTTGAAACTGTCGGCTGTAGCCAGTCACAGGCAATGTAAATGAACAGGGTAGGAAATTTGCACCGCAGATTACTAGCGGAATGTTCCGCTTGCAGAGTTCATTAATCAGAACTGTGGATATTGAACAACCTGGTACCGAGATAACCACAGTAATAATGTCATCCAGTGGAACCCTTCCTGCCCGATCTTGACCAGCATAGACATCAAGGAAACCGTAAGTTTTTTTTAAACTCTGGCCAGATTTGGTAATTTCAACAATTTGACCAACCATTACTACACATTCCTTGCGATAAATGTAATTTCAGATGTGCGAGGCTGAGATTAACCCAGTTGGACTAACGTGTATCTTCCTTGCTCTTGACTTTCGCAAACTATTTGCTGTTTTATACCAGTACTGAAATGAATCACCTTTGTCGCGGTTTCTAGTGTCTACATTAGCCTCATTGAGTGGAGCTAAAGTTATTACGCCGTCTTTGCTGACCTTTTGGATCCTCATAAATTGGAATTTTCCGACATCCTTGATTTCAATGCAGTCATTGATTTGAAGCCTCATAACAAGTTTTGCCGCTGGGTGTGGCCTATACGTAAATCCAGGTCGAAAGTTTGGCTGATTGGCTTTGAATCGTGAAATAACAACTCCTTTCCAATTTCCGAAATTTTTGTGTCCCTTGGGATAGGAAAATATTTCAATGCCCCAATTTGAATCTCCCTGGTACGCTTTATATGGTGTACCACTGCGGTCCTTTATAGGAATTACTGACAGAGATTCCGTCGCACGTAGACTTCGAATTCCCTTTTTCCTTGCTAGATCAATAATTCCTTGTTTTGGGTCACCAGCAAATGCTGCCAAAAACTTTTTCTTCAAATATTCATCACAAATACTTTCCAAACGTTTTTTCGTTGTGAAATATTCGACTGGTCGGCGAACTACAACTTTACTTACTCTATTCTTGTCTGGACCATTAATGATTCCAAAAGCGGTATCGTTATGAAGCCGCCCGTCAGTCACTCCTTGCGCAATCGTTTGCTTGGACCTACCTCGCAGATCCTTTCGTCTAACTTTGTGCGACACCACTATCTCACTTACTGCATTGATAACATCTCTTCGAAATCCGTGCCAAGGTTCAATTGCACTTGTACCGTCCTTTTTTGGAAATAGTCTTGAAAACTCAAATAACTCTTCAGCACGATTTGCTTCTGTCGATACTCGTTGTACGATGGACCTTGAAGTCATACCCACAACGATTGCGTCAATCGCATGATGTCTGTGGTCGTCTCTGTTCTTGATTTTTCCCCCGTTAATTTCATTTCGGATTTCAGACAATATGGAATTCAATCCCCAAAACGCCCTTAACAAACTCGTTAGTTTTCCTGTAACAACATCAATCTTGTTGAATTCACAAATATTTTCCAAATACTCCTTAGCCAATCTTCCTATATAGCGCGTGTCGTTCAAATGCCTCGAACTAAAATCACCCTCGCTATTCTTATGCCATTTTTCAAGTGCATCTTCGTCAAAACGCCACTGTTTCGATTTAGGCAACTCTCCAACACGGCTATTAATCTTGTTCCAATCATAATCACCTGGACTACCTGAAAACGCTTCAAATGGTGTTCTGTTTCCTTTATCTCGATTTGCCTGCCTAAAGCAAACCACCTTGTTGGGTAGACTATCATCCAACGACTTACTAAACGGAATCAAATGTTCAATCTCGACCGCAGCACTCAATAGTTCTGACATTCCAATCGATTTTCCGGTAAAGATACACCTCTTTCCCTGCTCCTCCCACAATCGAATTCGATTACGATTGTCTCGATTTTTTTCCTGGCCAAATTCGTCTAGAGTTTTGTTGTAGTCTTTATTGCGTTTTTGATTTCTTAATTGCCCTCTTGTAATTTCTGAGCGTCCTTCTTTTCCCACAGGTAAGTCACGCGCTAATTCAATTGAGATTGATTCAGGATTTCCAAACCGACCTATCAGTTCGTTTACAACAATGCGAAGTTGATTCATTGCGATATGTACAGTTGGGTTTGACACCATACCAATTCGAGCTTGATAATCGTCCTCATTGCCAGCACCCGGAATAATGTGACCTTGAACTGCCTTCCCATAGTACGGAAGCCGTTTTAGCAACTCACCACGTCGACGGCTTGTATAAGGATTCTGGAATTCCGATTCCGATCTCCACGCTTTTTGTACAGCTTCTGACTGAATCAACATGTCCTGACTCATGAACTTTGTCAGAATACGAGCCGCCCGAACTGAAATGTTGGCAGTTCCATCAACTAGTTTCGCATTCTTGCACATTTCAGCTGAAATGGGAGTTAAGTCAAATTGCTTGATGAGCCTGTCACACATTTCCTGATCATCTAATTTATCGTCCAAAATCGTTGAAATGAATTTGTCCTGCTTGTCGAGTGACCAGTCATGCCATTTGGGACCGACATAGTCTTCATGTTGCATGACATTTGATGTCTGATTTCCATCTATTCCCTTACGTCTTTCTGATTCAAGATTGAATTCGCAATCTCCAAGCATTGCTTCTCGCTTTTTCAATTCTTTACGAATCGCGTTAAACCTAACTAGAGCATTTCTGTCAGACGGATTTTTCTTAACAGACGGTTGTTCTAACAGCTCAATCACTCTATTTCGATCTAATGGATCATCGATTAAACGAACTCTGTCAATTCCATACCGCCATTCAAGGTTGTTGACTTCCTGATAAATGCGATAACGTTGAAAACTTGGCATAGCTCGATGAACCCGGTCTTCATCAGGAAAATACACACACTTGCCCAAAGGCTGCGCTTTGAGCTTTCTTTGGAAAAAAATCACATCAAACAGTCGATCTCTTAAAGCATCGGAAAGTTGGGTGGGGTGATATTTTGTTTGTGCATTCCAAATTTTGTTGAATTCGTCTTCTAACAATTCCCGAGTCGGATAAACCTCATAGAGTTTACCATCACTGCTTGGTCGTGCTCGAGTGGGCAATCCCTTTTGATGGCGTTCCTCCCACAAATACGACCCGAATGATAGGTTTTTTCTCTCTTTGAGTCGCTCCAGTGCACTCTGTCGGTCGGTTGCAGCTTTTTCTCTGGCAACCTTTTTCTGCGCACTAGAGAGTTTTTGGTCAGTCTCGATATCATCTTGATCTTCCAGCAAGTCCATTTGTTTGAGCAAATTAAAGGAGGATTGCGAGAGTTTTCCAGTAGTTACCTCTTCGCTTTTATCCTTTCGATTACTTTTGAACCCGCGACGTTGATTTAGATGAAACAAAGCACGGCCAATGTGATGCAGTGGTAATTCAGTCTCCAATGCCATCGCTCTTAGTTTCAGCGGGTTCAATTTCTGAAGTTTTAAACGTTCGTGAGAATCTTTAGGGAACAATCCACACTTAGTCAACTCGTCTAACAAGAATGTGCGTCTCTGCAAATAACGATCCCTGCGTCTTCGCATTGATCTTGCGTCTCGACGAGTAGCTTTGAGAGTAGATTTGGATTTTGGCTCCCTACCATCGGAAAATACTCTTACCCCTGTTGCAGCTATACTTAACAATTCGCCATGATCATCTGACTGCAACACAGCCCAACCTATTGAATTAGTACCGAGATCAAGACCTAGTCTGTATTTCTTCATAACATTCCTCATCCATGTACGTGCAATTCAAATCCAATCCCTTGTATAAATTTCGATGTCATGAGTGCATGATATTATTTACTTCGATGCACCATTTTTATTCAAATGCGTCAATAGCCTACAGCAGTCTATCAGTATCAAATTTTGACCCGTACTACTACATTTTTAAATGCCGATAATTCAAATATACAAGAATTACTCTACATGGTTACCTAATTGATTTCCTATACAAATCCAATACGTCATTTGCTGACATTCTGAAAAGTCATCGATAAATTTATTGATAGCCAGATTTAGTTCCTAGTATTCGACTTTTTTACCCATATTGGCAATATAGAAATGATGAACCATGTGGTGAATCAAGCCACAAACTTGACAAAATTATTCAGATAACTTATAAAACCCAGTCACGGAAAAGGGGATCTCACTGCTGAGATTAACAAGTGAGAATTCACAACATTAGAAAAGCGGCCTACGGGCCGCTTTTTCATTCATAAATACCTCGTCGCCCATGAACAAAGCGATATTTCGTCGAAATTCGAATTAATGGAAGTGTCAGGTCATCGAAAGTCAAAACTGCATATGAGACGTTCAACGTCGCACAACCGTAAATTGCCCCGAAAATCTCCGTATCCAGCGATATACGCCTCTAATAGCTGAGCGACAACAAATTCGGGTGCAACTGTCTCTTCGACTTTGTAGGATTAGCCGCAGATTGTGTCCGGCACAGTTCAGCAGAACTTTGATGCTGTCGCCTTCTGTTCCCATGAGTTGGCTACGTCCCAGCTAGCGTCGGTTTGCTGATGACCGATGATCGGTTCAATCGCTTGGCGATGTTTCAGAAATCGCCTAATTCGAGCGGTAACCCTGCGCTTTTGTACTGATTGGCAAACCGTACTGACGGTCTCATCATGACCGGAGTCTTCATTCATTTAGACAGCAGATGTCGGGACACTTAGCAATTACGTTTAGAGTGAAGGTTTGCTAGTCAATTCACTACAGTGAGCCACGATAGCGGGCTGAGAATGAAATACTTCCTGTCGTTCTAATTCAAATTGTTGTGGGTAGGTGTAGTGCGTCACTAGTGAAAGGATGATTGAATCGTCCACATAATATGAACGTCCCTTGCTCAGAAGAGCAAGTTCTTCAAGCAGTTCAAAATCCGTATTGTGTTCCAAATGATTTCCCTTTGCGCAACATACAAATTAACGATCAATACAAGATACATTAAGTAACTTTTATATAAATATGATATTAAACAGATTTGGAAAATTAAAATCTTTATGTTTGTATTGAATTACATCAATTTGGCTTGAAGTAAAACATTGATAATATATATTTGTTCTTTTCATCTGAATCAATCGAGAGGGATATGAATGAGCGGCACTATGATCGACATTACAGTAGCCGATAGCGGACAGTTTCAGGCTTATCTCGCAAAGCCTGAACAAAATTCCGGGCCCGGTCTGATTCTATTGCAGGAAATTTTTGGAATCAATGCGTATCTTCGTGATATGGCTGACAACTTTGCCGAGGAAGGCTATGTGGTGTTGGTGCCAGATTTGTTTTGGCGAATGAAGCCGGGCATTGTTTTAAGTTATTCAGACGAGGATTTTCAACAAGCATTTGAATATTATCAACAGTTTGATGTAGATCAGGGAATTGAAGATGTTGCTGCCACAGTCGCTGCTATTCGTGACATTCCGGAATGTAAAGGCAAAGTCGGTGCTCTGGGTTATTGCTTGGGTGGAAAGTTAGCATATCTAACGGCCGCGAGAACTGATGTTGACTGTGCTGTTTCGTATTACGGCGTTGCTATCGAAGATTCATTAGACGAGGCCAACTCAATCACCTGCCCCATGGTTATGTACTTTGCTGATGAGGACGGTTTTGTTCCTCCTGAGGCAGTGGGAAAAATCAGGGACACCTTTAACGATCGCCCTGAAATCGAAATCTATAACTACCCTAGTGTGAATCATGCCTTTGCGACCCCAGGTCGTGATAGTTACCACAAACCATCAACAATGATGGCGTACACAAGATCATTGGCGCTCTTGCGCTCTGTAATGGGTCCAATTTACAATTTGAGTCAACTGTGGGACATGCACTGTTACCACGAATTTGCCACGCGTGATGTGCCTGCGACCATGTCGACAATGGTTGACGAACCTTATGTCAATCATATTCCAACGATGACAGGCGGTGTTGGCAGTGAGCAGCTCAGTCGATTCTATAAGTACCACTTTGTTGATGCAAATCCTGATGACACGGCACTAATTCCTATATCCAGAACGATCGGAACCGATCGCCTTGTCGACGAAATGTTGTTTTGTTTTACACATAACAGGGAAATTGACTGGATGCTGCCTGGCGTTGAGCCCACTGGAAAATACGTGGAAATTCCCCTTGTGGCAATTGTCAATTTTCGCGGTGATAAATTGTGTCATGAACACATTTACTGGGACCAGGCATCTGTACTCGTACAGTTAGGTTTGATTGACTCGAACCGGTTGCCCGTTGCTGGTCGTGAAACAGCTGTCAAATTGGTTGACGAATCTCAACCATCAAATACACTAATGCAGAACTGGGCATCCAGTGAAGGCAAACCAATCAACTGAAACGTAGAGTTATCGGAGGATCTCCCATGCAAATTCGAATAATCGCCGCGGCACTCGCTTTATTTGTTGGCTTCGGTCAAGCACAAGCGGATAGCCACGATGATGTATTAACCATCGCTTACAACGTTAATTTACCGTCTTGGGACCCGACAGTCGGGCTTTCAGCTGTAAATCCCACGATTCAATCAATATACAAATCGGTATTTGACCAATACGTTGATCAGAATCCAGACCTTACCTTCAAAAATGGTTTATTGACTGGCTGGGGATGGAATGAAGATCGAACGAAAATTTGGCTAGAAGTCAGAGACGATGCGTACTGGCACGATGGTAGAAATGTTACAGCTGCAGATGTGGTTTGGTCATTGGAACGAGCTGGTCATCCCGACACTGGCAATCCAATTCAGTTTATCTGGAGCACGGTCGGTAACTTTGCTGTTGACGGCAACAGAATAACAGCAGATGTATTGAGATTTGAACCAACGATCTTCAAATGGATGGCTTTTCTTACCGCCTATGTTTTACCGAAAGACTACTACGAGAGTGTTGGGGCTGAAGGATTTGAAAAAGCACCAGTCGGGTCTGGTCCTTACATGGTCGATCAGTTTGAACGGAACAGTTTCGTTCGATTGAAGCGTTTTGACAAATATTGGGGACCTCAGCCTGAATTTGAAACAGTGATCTTCAAATTCGTTCCTGATGCCAACAGTCGTGTTGCCGAGATCGAGAGTGGCAGTTCAGATATCACAATTGAAATACCATACGAACAGTATGATCGCCTTAGTGAAAAAGATGGACTTCAAGGCCGGAATACGCCTGTTTCTGACATCGCAATGATATTTTTGAATGATGTCGGAGTCATGGAGGATGCTAATGTGAGAAAAGCTCTAGCCCATGCTATTGACAAGGAAGCAATAGTCGAGCGATTACTACGAGGATATGGCGTGCCCATTGATACCCTGCAGGCCCCACAGTATTCTGCATTTGATAATTCAACAAAAGTCGAAACAAATCCCGAAAAATCCAAGGAACTACTGGCAGCTTCTGGTTATTCACCAGAAAACCCGGTACGTTTCAAGATTCAGACAACTCGCGGTTTTAAGCCAAAAGATTATGAAATTATTCAAGCGATTGTAGGAATGTGGAGAAATGTTGGTGCAGAGGCTGAAATTGAAGTCTATGAAATCGCAAAACACTTCGAACTACGTGCACAAGACACATTGGCACCTGCCGCCTTTTACAACTGGGGCAACGCCATTGGTGATCCATCAACATCAACAGGATTTGCCATGTTTGGCCCCTCCCCTCACTCAACTTGGGATACAGATGATCTTGATGCGATGATTGGTCCTTTGTGGGGAGAGCCAGATGAGGAAAAAAGAATCGCTGGATATAAGGCTGTTGATCGATACATTGCTGAAAATGCGTACGTCATTCCTTTGCTGCAATTTGTACAACCAATCGTTCATCGTGATGGAATTGAAGTTACACCTCATGTTGCCAATTTTGTATTGCCGCAGTTAGTAAAGAAAACCAACTAGACATTCAAGATAGTCGCTTCGAGTGGTAGTGCTACTCTACTTGTAAACGACCATGACTTGAGACATGTCTTTTCCGTTTCTGCTACGCCGATTGGTGTTGGTCATCCCGACACTAATCGGCGTTTCTATTATTGTCTTCGTCCTTCTTCGCGTAGTTCCAGGCGATCCAATAATGATGATGATTCCTCCAGGTGCTACGGAGGATGACATTGATCACTTACGCCAGTTATATGGACTCGACAAACCAATTCTTGAACAATATCTTGTTTGGTTTTCTGAAGTTCTAAAGGGTGATTTCGGCACCTCAATCAGCCTACGTCAAGATGTTGTCGAATTGATACTGTCAAGGCTGCCTGCCACTATTGAATTGGCCGTCGCAGCGATGTTCATTTCAGTCATTCTTGGAACATCGCTCGCACTGATTGGTACGTTTTGGAGCAATCAGTGGCCTGAGACCATCGTCGATGGATTCACGGGATTGAATCAGGCAATCCCCGACTTTTTGTGGGGTTTGATATTTATATTGGCATTTGGAGTTCTATGGCCCCTGCTACCCGTATCAGGTCGCATCGACCCTAGAATCAATCTCGATTTAGTTTCACAGTTCTACATTGTAGAGAGCTTGATTCGAGGCGAATTTTCTGTATTTCTGACATTGATCAAACACATGATCATGCCGGCAATTGCATTGGCTTTGCCATTAACAGCTGTCATTGCACGATCTTTGAAGGCTTCGCTTCGAGAAACGATGACACAGGACTACATACGGATGGCTCAAGTTAAAGGATTTGGACCTTGGCGTATTTTGATAGTAGAAGCTTTACGAAATGCTATGATCCCTACGGTTGCCCTGTCAGGTGTTCAATTCAATTTTCTGCTTGGTGGTACCGTGCTTATCGAAAGGATTTTCAGTTATCCAGGTATCGGGAATATGTCTATAGGAGCTGTAATTGACCGGGACCTGCCCCTAATACAGGGGTTGATAATCACATTCGCCATACTCTTCATAGTCACGAATCTCGTGATTGACATGAGTTATCGAACTTTAAATCCAAGAGTCCGAAATGAGTGAACCAACTCGATCCGGAAGAGTTCATCTATCCAGTCTGGTACGCACCTGGCTCGGCGGAATTGTCATTGGATTATTGATCCTTATCGCAATTTTTGCACCATGGATTGCGCCACACGATCCGTTGAAACAAGATCTGTTCAGCGGATTGATGGCACCATTTTGGCTCGATAATCACGATCCTGCATACCTTCTAGGAACAGATAGCTTGGGACGAGATGTTTTGTCAAGGTTGATTTACGGTACCCAGATCGCATTAGTGGTCGCGTTCATCGCAGCCAGTTTAGCAGCTCTGTTGGGAACTGTTTTAGGTCTTCTGGCTGGGTATTACGGTGGCTGGCTCGATACAGTGGTTTCTCGTTTGGTTGAAATTTGGATGGCATTTCCACCTGTCTTGCTGTCCATTGTATTGGTAGCCGTGATTGGTACTGGGCTGCATTCGGTCGTCATTGCAATTGTGATCATTGACTGGACTCGATTTTGTCGTGTTGTTCGTGCGGAAACACTGGTACAGCGCGAACAAGAGTACATCTCATCTGCGGTTTCAATCGGGTTTGAGCGATGGACGATTTTGTGGCGAGAAATCTTACCGAATGTGTTGCCACTCCTGGTGACATTATTGACCTTGGAAATGGGGATTGCAGTAATCGTCGAAGCAATTTTAAGTTTTGTCGGGTTGAGTGTATCCTCGGATCAGGCAACTTGGGGTGGCTTAATTCAAGAGGGACGTCAATATGTCCATTCTGCATGGTGGGTTATGAGCCTGCCAATGATTTGCATCATCATCGCAGTTTTAGCATTCAATGCTCTAGGGGATGGATTACGCACAATTCTTGATCCGGTGATGCGTAAATGAACGCAGTATTGGATGTGCAAAATTTGTACCTAGGCGTATCTCAGAAACGTCATTATTCTCCAATATTGAATGGCGTGAATCTTGAAATTCAGCGGAGTCAAATTCATGGTCTGGTCGGTGAGTCCGGAGCTGGTAAAAGCATGTTGGCCAAGGCAATTCTGGGAATATTACCAAGTTCTACGACCATAGACAAAGGATACATTCACTTCAAGGGAAATGATTTAGTTGGCATGCCAAGATACGAAAGAAGACAACTAGCCAGCAGACATATTGCCATGATTCCACAGGACCCAATGACATCTTTGAATCCAGTTCGTCGCGTAGGAAATCAACTAGGTGATGTACTGCGACTTCACATGAAATTAAATCGCACTCTTGCTCAGGAGCGGGTACTTGAACTATTGAACGATGTCCAGATTCGAGATCCAAAAAGGGTCGTACATCAATACCCGTTTGAATTGTCTGGAGGAATGAGACAGCGAGTTCTGATAGCGATGGCGTTCTCATGTAAACCTGAGCTGATCATTGCAGACGAACCCACAACTGCATTGGACGTTACTGTTCAGCGTCAGATTCTTCAGTTGATCAAGCAACTTCAATCAGAGACAGGCACCTCGGTGCTTTTCATCTCGCACGATCTCGGTGTCATAGCAAAAATTTGTGACCATGTAAGCATTCTTCATACCGGAAACGTAGTCGAAATGCAAAGTGCAGTGAATCTTTTTCAAAATCCGCGCCATGAGTACACACAAAATCTGCTGGAAATAACTTCTCACTATTACCGTTTCGAAAACACTGATTGATGATGTCTGGCTCCAAGTTACTGGAAGTTCAAAACCTGCAATTGGCATTGCCCGATCGCTCCAGAAGTCGACTGTTTGGCCAAGTTCCTGAGACCAAGATTTTGACAGATATTAGTCTTGTGATTAACGAGGGAGAGTCTCTTGGTATAGTCGGTGAGTCTGGAAGCGGGAAGACATCCTTAGGACGAACAATCCTCCGCTTGCACGAACCTACTGGGGGCAAATTGATATTTCAGGGGAAGGACATCACACATCTCTCAGAAAAACATCTGAAGTCATTCCGCAAAGACATTCAGATGATTTTCCAGGACCCGCAATCGTCCTTGAATCCCCGGCATCAAATTAGAGTGATTCTGTCTCAACCCTTATCCACGCTTGGACATGTAGAATCGAAAGCCGAAGCAGATCGCATTACAAGAGTTGTGCTGGAACGAGTTGGACTTTCACATGATTTTCGAAAACGCTACCCACATGAATTGAGTGGTGGTGAACGTCAACGCATCGGAATTGCCCGCGCGATTATGCTACGCCCCAAACTAATCGTAGCAGATGAAATAGTTTCCGGATTGGATGTTTCTACACAGGCACGGATTCTGAACTTATTGCAGGGTTTGAAGCGAGACTTAAATCTCGCTCTCATATTCATTAGTCATGATCTGGCGGTAGTCAGACATTTGTGTGATCGATTGCTCGTATTACGCAACGGTGAAGTTGTGGAATCTGGCAAGGTGAGGCGGATATTTCGATCCCCTAAATCAGCATATACTAAACATCTGTTGAGCGCTGTTCCGCTACCAAAAATCGAACCTGACTGGTTGATTGGCAATCCTTCAATGGATTCGTCAGAAATGTCCAACGAACTAGGAGAGAAAAGAACAATGGAAAACAAGTTTGAAGTTTCAAATTGCACGGCTATTGTAACCGGTGCCAATCGTGGTATTGGACGTGAGTTTGTAGAAGCCTTGGTTGGACAAGGTGCGCAAAAAGTTTACGCTTGCGCTAGAAATATCGACAGTCTGGACGATTTGGTTACCAAACACTCAGATAAGGTTCAAGCAATAAAACTGGACATCACAAATGATGAAGATATTGCGAATGCTGCGGACTCATGCACCGACATTAATCTGTTGATTAATAATGCTGGAATCAATCGTCTTCAAGCATTTATAGCGGCAGACAGTATGTCAGGTGCACAAGAAGAAATGCAAACAAACTACTTTGGTACTCTGTCAATGTGCAGAGCATTTGCCCCGATACTGCGCAAAAATGGCGGAGGTGCTATCGTGAATATTCTATCAATTCTAGCAAGGGTCAATTTACCACTAATGGGTTCTTTATGTGCTTCAAAATCGGCCGCACTGAGCATGACCCAGGGAGTTCGAGCGGAACTAACTAAGCAGGGAACAGCTGTCCTGGCAGTGATGCCAGGTGCTGTTGATACTGACATGAGTCGAGACTTCCCACCACCAAAAATGCCACCGGCTCAAGTAGCGAAAGATACTTTAAGTGCTCTTCAATCCGGTGAAGAAGAATTGTATTGCGGCGACATGGCGTCTGGTGTTGCTCAAGGCCTAGCTGGAGACCCGAAAGCAGTAGAAAAAGAATTTGCCGGCTACCTGCCAGGTTGATCACAAATGTCAATGCTAGGATGTGTTGACATTCGTACTGAATGGGTCAGTTCTGTCAATCAGATTGGCTGTTCCAGTTGCCAGCCATGTCTCCAATATTGCGAAAGCTAGACGTGATTTCTATAGTTGATCAAATTGGATCAGGTAGCAACAACAGTAAGTTTGTATTTGGATTGCGACTAATGCAAGTCACAATTTAGCAGTAGTTCGTGCTTTTACAGCTAAGAGATCTTACCAATTCAGATCGGTTGATCCTCATCCCAGATTACGTCAGAATCTACCAACTGCACATAGGCCATCGGCGCCGCAT
>JAJDXD010000004.1 GCA_022823405.1 Gammaproteobacteria bacterium | reverse complement strand
CTGATCGAAGGTGGAGCAAATGTTAACACCAAAGGGATAAACGGCATCACCCCACTACATTTGGCAGCCTGGCATGATTCTCTAGAAGTAGCAAAACTACTTATCCAGCATGGTGCTGATCAAACTGCTCAGACTACAGATGGCCAGATGCCGATTCACGGTGCCATCGCAAATGAGGCAACAGCGACTGCTGAATTTCTGCTGCAACTGATACAGTAGCCGGAAATTGTTTTAGCTATTCTGCTTTGGATTATTTTTCGACTTCAAATTAGCTCAACTCGCATTGAACTGTCAGAATCAACCCAATCACACAAGTCGAACAAACTGGTAAAATAACGCAAGATTTCACTCACCCCATTAACTACCAGCACTTTTACAGGATTAGGTTCAATGCCCGATCGTTATATTTTTACTTCCGAATCTGTGTCAGAGGGGCATCCCGACAAGATGTGTGATCAGATTTCTGATGCCATCCTGGATGCATTGGTTTCTGAGGACCGCAATAGTCGCGCCGGATGCGAAACCCTAGTCAAATCAACCACTAGCAACAACGATCCAGTCCACCATGTAGTTCTAGCCGGTGAGATTGGAAGCCAGGCCCAAAATATTGACTATGAGCAAATAGTCAGGGATACCATTAAGGATATTGGTTATGACAGTGACGCCCTGGGTTTTAACTGGGAAACCGTAAAAATCACCAACCTGTTAAACGAGCAGTCACCTGACATCGCACAAGGGGTTAACGAAGGTGAAGGTGAAGACAAGGAACAAGGGGCAGGTGACCAGGGGCTTATGTTCGGGTATGCGTGTGACGAAACTGACGTGCTGATGCCACTGCCAATTACACTGTCACATCGATTAGTTCAGCAGCAGTCGCAGGTTCGGAAAAGCGGCGCGCTGGACTGGTTGGGTCCCGATGCAAAAGCACAGGTCAGTGTGATTTATGAAAACGGTAAAGCCGTTTCAGTAGACAAAATTGTTCTCTCGACCCAACACAGCGATTCGGTTGATCGCGATACTATTCGTGAAGGGGTGATCGAACAGATTATCCGACCCATAGTACCAGACGACTGGATGCCCTCGGCAAGCGAGAGTATCCTGATCAATCCGACAGGCAAATTCATTGAAGGCGGTCCGAAAGCTGACTGTGGATTGACTGGACGAAAAATAATTGTCGACACCTACGGTGGAATGGCTCGACATGGTGGTGGCGCGTTTTCAGGAAAAGATCCATCAAAGGTCGATCGCTCTGCCGCATATGCTGCGCGGCATGTGGCCAAGAATATGGTGAAAGCCGGATTGGTTGAACGTTGTGAGATTCAAATCGCTTATGCGATTGGGGTAGCAAAGCCAGTATCAATGATGGTCAACAGCTTTGGCACAGCTAGGTCAGGGCTGGACGATAACCGACTCGCTCAGATCATCGACGAGGTCTTCGACTTACAGCCAAAGAGCATTATCAATCAGCTTGATCTACTTCGACCAATCTACAAGCAGACCGCAGTTTATGGCCACTTCGGAAGAACCGAAGAAGAATTCACATGGGAGCATACAAACAAGGTTGATGAACTGCTGCAAGCTGCCAGGTAAGTTAAACGACTACAAATTGAAAAGTAAATCAAAAGGAAAGAAACGATGCCAACAGCATTGAAATCTGTAACTAAGGACTATAAGGTCGCCGACTTTGAATTAGCCAGTTGGGGACGCAAGGAGATCGCGATCGCTGAAACTGAAATGCCAGGCCTTATGGCACTGCGAAGCAAATACGCAAATGAAAAACCGCTCACAGGCGCTCGTATCGCCGGCTGCCTGCACATGACTATTCAGACTGCGGTACTTATTGAAACGCTTCAGGAACTTGGAGCCGAAGTCAGGTGGTCATCTTGCAACATATTTTCCACTCAGGATCACGCAGCAGCGGCCATCGCAGCGACTGGAACGCCAGTTTTCGCCTGGAAGGGCGAAACGGAAGAAGAATACTGGTGGTGCATCGATCAGACAATTTTCGGTCCGGACAACTGGCGACCAAACATGCTGCTTGATGACGGCGGCGACCTGACTCTGATTTTGCATGAAAAGTATCCAGAACTCATGAAAGAAATCCGTGGACTAACGGAAGAAACAACAACCGGAGTCCATCGACTTTACGAAATGATGGCGCAAGGCACATTACTCTGCCCCGCCTTTAACGTCAATGATTCGGTCACCAAGAGTAAATTTGATAACCTCTATGGTTGCCGGGAGTCTCTTTTGGATGGTATCAAGCGCGCAACCGATGTCATGATAGCTGGCAAGGTTGCGGTGGTGTGTGGATACGGCGATGTTGGTAAAGGGTGTGCTCAGTCCCTGCGAGGGCAAGGTGCCAACGTACTGATTACCGAAATAGACCCAATCTGTGCGCTCCAGGCATCAATGGAAGGCTATCGAGTCGTAACGATGGAACAGGCCGCACCGATCGCGGACATTTTTGTCACTGCAACCGGCAACTGGCATGTCATCAAAATGGACCACATGAAAACCATGAAAGATCAGGCCATCGTCTGTAATATTGGTCACTTTGACGGCGAAATTGATGTGGAATCGTTGAGAAAACTGGATTGGGAAAATATCAAACCACAAGTCGATCACATCATTTTCCCGGATGGAAAGCGGCTAATTCTGCTTGCTGAAGGACGGCTTGTCAATTTGGGCTGTGCAACCGGACACCCAAGTTTCGTGATGTCGAATTCGTTTACTAACCAGGTGCTGGCACAGATCGAGTTATGGAAAAACGCGGACAAGTACGAAACCAATGTCTACGTTCTGCCAAAATTCCTGGATGAAGAAGTGGCACAACTGCATCTGGACAAGGTTGGTGCCAATCTTACCAAGTTGACAGAAGAGCAGGCAAAATACATAGGCGTACCGGTCGAAGGTCCGTACAAACCGGACTACTACCGGTACTGATCAAAGGATTGCCTCTTAACGGGCAATCCGGTCAAATTTTGGGGTACAGGCTCAGGCTGATAAGTCTGGCAATGCCTGGCTTTCCAGCATTACTATTGAGTCTTTAAGCTGTAGTTTGCGTTTTTTCAGGCGGCGAATTTGCAACTCGTCCGAACTGGGGTCAACAGCTAAACGTTTTAATACGTCATCAAGATCCCGATGTTCTGTTTTTAGTTTTTCTATCCTTGATTGAAGTTCCTCAGAATGATTCTCATGCATAAGTTTGAGTCCAGAAAAATATTTTTGGATGATTGAAGCGGGATTGGAGTGAGGCACATAAAAAACGCATTGCATCAACTCTAAATTCTCAAGATCAATCACCTAGAGAATGCAATACGTGTTTGCGCACTCAGTTCTGTCATGTTAGTGCTAATATTAGCATCTTTTAATTTTATTTTCTACATAAATCAAGATGTCGAGGTCCTCAATTGGGAACAATCGTCGCTGTGAATAAATCTGAATGGGGAATATTTGCCTGAATGCCGAAATTCTGATATTTCGAATCCATATTGCGATAACGACACAGACAATTATTTATGTTTTACTGCTCAATTTGGTCACAATTGCCTAACTATCACTTTACCGTCAAAACCCCAAGGTGTTTTGGTGCGCCCAATTGGGATCGTCTTTACTCAACTCGCCAATTTGCGCAGCAAATGCGTCAGCGACGATCCGCGGGACATTTTGACCGGTCAGCGATTCCAGGAATGCTTCAAGGTCTGTCTTTTCCGATTCACTCAAATTGAGTGGGCGGATAAATGGGGACAGTAATTCATTTGGAATTCCGCCTTGATCATAGAAATCAATTACTTCTCTCAGTGTCGCGAACTGACCGTTATGCATATACGGTGCGGTGAGGGCGACGTTTCGCAGCGTCTGGGTACGAAACTTCCAGCGATCCGCCGGATTCTCAGTGACCCGATACAGTCCGAGATCATTAAAGCTTTCAACCCTTGATACCGACTGAATCGTCTCGTTCGGTATGTCAACAAACACACCTGGTGCCAGTTGAACACTGGTCGTTTTGTTTTTTTGTGCCGCTGTTTTACCAGTAGACACCGCGTATCCGAGTCCAGTGTTATGAAACTGATGATCAATGAATAATGCATGATTTTCATTGATCTGGTGACAGACTGAACATTGCCCTTTACCCGCAAATACTGAAAATCCTCTTTTTACAGACTCGTTGACCGCATCCTCATTCCCACCAAAGTACCACCGGTCAAAGGGTGAATTAGCAGATAGTAAGGTTCGTTGGTAGCTGGCAAGCGCGTATCCGACCGTTGCGATATCCGCGGAACGACCTTCAAATGCCGCTTCAAATAGCCCATCATAATCACTAATACGCTTGATTTTGTTGATTACATAACCGATCGAAGGTGCAGCCATTTCATTGCGTGCAGTGATTGGTTGCCATACCTGATTTTCGAGACTGATTTCGCGCCCATCCAGGAAAATGTGCTGCAGATAGGCCACGTTATAGAGCGTCGGTGCGTTCCTAATGACGAGTCGGCCTTCCACGCCAACAGCGGTGCTGATTTCGTTATTTGTGAATCCTTGCTCCGGAATGTGACAGTTCGCACAAGATACGGTGTTGTTGATAGACAGCCTGCGATCAAAAAATAACAGGCGCCCCAAATCAATCTTGGCGCGAGTGATGGGATTATCAGCTGGAAATGCGACGGGTGGCAGACCAAGCGGAGGATTTTCAACAATTTGAATGAGATCCTGCTTGATACCTCGTCGACTGAGTAGGCTACGAGACTGAGTCTCATAGTCGGCACTCTCATACCCCTCTTTGACATCACCCGGTCCAAAGGCTTGACTGACATCAAAATGCTGACCCGAATCCAGAGTTCCACTGGTCTGTGCTGGCACGTCCAAGCCGATTGAAAGTTCGATCAACCAGACGAATGCTGCAATGCCAAAGACTTGTGTCTTGCGCCACATTGGCACTTACTGGTTGGTACGCGACTCCATCAGCAGCGTCTCCAGATCGTTCATCAGAATGTCAGGATGCAGAAACGAAACGCTGTAAATGTTACGAATCTGCTTTTGAAGATCAATAAGATAGACGCGGAGCAAATGAATGTATTCGACAACTCCCTCGTTGTGTGCGTTATGCTGATCAACCCGCACCGGGTATTGCCCGTAACCATTTAAGATTGGCTGCAATGCATCCAAGTTGCGCGTTGTCAGAAACTGCCAACTCGCAGATTCCTCACTGTAAAAATTTTTCATTGCGGAAAGTATTTCAGGTGTGTCATATTCCGGGTCAAATGACACGGTAAGCAGAGAAACTTTGTTCGCCAAGTCAGGGTTCTGGTTCAAACGGGCCTGTACTTTGTAAAGAACAGCATTCGCAAGAGGACAACCATTTTCATCAGTACACCGAGTAAAAATAAAGCTCAAAAAAACGATCTTGCCCGACATCAGATCAAATAGATTGGATGGAGAGCTATCGCTCGTCAACACCTCTCCATCCGTTGCAAGTTTTATCACCGGCAACTCATAAGTTCCTGGTGCCGGTGGTTTATAAGCTAGTTGACCCCAACCCGGTGCTCTAGGAGGAGTCGAGGTTGACGCACGCACCATTTCAGACAGACAAATACAGATGATCACCACACTCAAGGTAATCATCATCCTTGCCAAGTAATGCGCTGAGCTTTTCGCAAGCACCTTAAATCAAAGTGATCTGAACTGAATCGTCAATCGAGAGGCTTCAACTGTCAGTTTGAATCCTGGTTGGATCTTCTTCGCTCGGCTGAGTCCTGGCTGTCTGTACGCTTTCAATGTATGGATTGAGCTTTCCATACATGGCATAAGATCCAAAACGCATCTGATGTGCGCGACCAAGGCCATTTTCATAGAAATCAATGGACCACTGATGTTCAAGTGTTTCACCATCCCAGTGATAAAGTTTGACATACTGCTCGTCGGCTTCTCCGGTCTTGTCCCAGTTTCCTAGCAGTGAACTTGAAAAGTAAACGCGCTTTCCATCCCAGCTTTGGGACACCATATTAATCTGACTGCCGATCACTTGCTCGTAAACCTGCTTAGGTGCATGCGGGTCTGAAATATCAAAATATCGCGCCTTGCCTTCCAAGAAAGTATCGACCCACAGACCGGTATCATCTGCAGTAATTGAAATATCAACTGGCAGCGGAACATCAGCTGGATTACCGATATCAGCAACAGCTTTGGCCTGCCATTCCCCTGAATCGTCTTCATAAATCAGCCATATTTGGGAAGTCAGCGCGGTACTGGTAAAGCAGTACTTGTTATCAGGATTCCAGGCACAGCGTATTTCTAACGGGACACCTGGCACATCCAGAACTTTCAATGGTTTACGGGCATGCATATCCCAAACAACCATAGTGTTGCCGAATCGCTGCATGGCTTCGGGAGAACTGAGCATCGCACCGAAATCCATCATGTAGTTGGACCATCCGGTAAATGATGATGTCAGCATGATATTCAAATCAGCCTTGACTCGCACATCGTAGCCATATCCGTCAGCAAACTGACCCGATTTCGTCGCACCTCGCAGGTCTTCATCTGTCGGGATCCAGTGCGTGGCAATATATTCGCCCTCATTGTTATATTCAGCCATACCGGTACGTCCGCCATTATCGACATTGTTCGATAACGCGGTCACCATCATGCGACCAGGCAAGGCATAAAACGTATGAGGCCCGACCAATCCACCTGTCACATCGGCAAAATCAGTGATTACCTTCGAAATACTCGGCGCTGCCGGATCCGTATGAATGTCGAAAATGAAGATTTTGTTCGTATCTAGTCCACCAGCCCAAAGATATCTTCGATCATCACTTAATCCTGAGTGATGGGCTTCGTTTCGGCCACCAACAGATAGTACGTGAACTATTTTTCCGTAATTATCGGCATTTGGATTGGCTCCTATCGTAACCAACTTGTCCTGTTCATCACCTACGCCTTCCACACCTAAGGTCCAAACATACACATAGTCTTCCTGCCCGGTGATTTTTGCAATATAGGGAGACATGCAAGTTTCATCCGCCTGAACTGGCAGACTAAACAGAAAAGGCATGCTCAATGTCAGAAAAAATACAATCAGTTTTTTCATATCACTCTCCTTCATTTCATTTTTGGTTAAAGCAATCCACTCTATTCGCAAGCAAACGCACTCGCTGATTATCATCTCGTTCAATAATACAACATCAAGTTTTGTATTGCTTGTACTCTCAACAGAATCCTGTCGTTTCGCCGGCCTCGGCAACCATTCAAGCCACCTGAACCCAACAGATTTAGTCATACATCAGTACACGCGTTTTTCGCGCATAATTTGGTTATGAAGCACACTCCACCATGTTATATTTATCGAATTGCACAGCGAAAAATTTATGATGTTTTTACTCTCATCGATTTTCTATCCGTCGTTGTGCCTAAATTCAGTTTTTTCCAATTTCAGGAGCCTGG
>JAJDXD010000097.1 GCA_022823405.1 Gammaproteobacteria bacterium | reverse complement strand
GACGCCGGTATCACCCAAGCCGCCACGGACTCCGAAGAAAGAGGTTTTTTCCTTGGCTTTGACATCAGTATCTTGACAAGCTCCGGAGAAACCTGAATCTGCATCTACATATCTCCCAGTACAATCATACGACACAGATTGAGTGCCGGCGTAAGCCGTCAGATTGGTCACGGAAACCTCTGCTGCAAGTGTTGCCGTTTTGGTTCTCCATGAGGTGTCGTCAGCGGCTACCGTATCACCGGCAAGCATTTCACTGTACTTGTCGTCCGTATGCGCAAGCGCAACTTTGCCCATATCACCAATGTTGACGCTCAGGCCGAATTCGGCTTTCTGCAGGTCTTCAGGTTCATCAGCACCACCATAAATCATGTCGGCTTGCAGTGACATCAGATCGTTCGCAAACGCGTATGAAACCGCCTGCCCATGGCGATAACTGGTTTGCGAATCACCCCAGAACCATGAATTGTCAGTTACTGCACCGGCCGAGTTGTAAGCAGCGCTCCAGATCTGACCCGCGGTCACGGTACCAAATCCACCGGAAAGTCCAACATAGGCAAGACGGCCACCGCCGTCCAGACCGGCATCTACCGTGCTCATCTTATGCTCAAACCGGTATACGGCGGTGAGTCCTTCACCGGCTTCGTGCGAGCCCTTGATGCCCCAGCGGGAGCCGCCATCGAACACGCTTACGTTGCTGTCCGATGACATGACGCCGGCGCGCAGCGAGCCGTACCAGCTGGCTTCGGCGAATACGGCTGAGGGAACGCTCAGCACGCCCGCGAAAACCAGAATGGCCATCAAATTGACTGAAACGTTTCAATCAAAGACTTTCTGCAGGTTCAGCAATGAAATTCGCTTTCAATTCTATTGAAATGACGAATTGAAGCCGTGGATTTCATTAATTTGATGGATTGAATACAATTAAGCACCGATTTCTATATCGTCGTCGACTTTGATAAAGGTTCTAGAACTTTCAATTCAATGGAATTTCGCATGACTGTAAAAAATTTTCGTTAGAATGGTTAAAATTGAAGCAAAAGAAGTTAAAACTTCTGAATAATTACAATCCAATTACCGTCAAAAGCGATTTTGCGGGAGGAGTCAAATGAGTAGTGCAGTGAACCTAGGTTCGCGTCTGGCCGAAATTAAGGGTGCCGAGGTTATCAAGAGCTTCTGCTATACCTGTCCTTGGCAATGCCCGACCGAAGTTTTTGTTCGGGACGATAAGATTGTCTATCACAAAGGCAATCCCGAATCTCCAAACAATATTGGTTCGCGCTGTGCCAAAGGTATGGCGAGTTGGCATGTAACTCGCGATCCAGATCGCCTGAAGTATCCCATGCTGCGTACCAATGCGAAAGGAGAACCTGGTCAGTTCAAACGGGTATCTTGGGATGAAGCGTTTGCATTCATTGCTGAAAAGCTAAAGTCAATCGCTGATGAATACGGCCCGGAAGCAGTTGCTTTAACCTGTCACCACGATCCGAATACTCAGTTCTACCGCCATCTTCTTGGTGAGCTGTACGGATCACCAAACCTGTATGCCCATACCTCCGGCTGCGAACAGGACCGGCGATCAGCCTGCCTGACGTTGTTCGGACATGTATTCCCAATGCATGATTTTGCCAATTCAAAATATGTAATGTTATGGGGTATGAACAATCTCGGTGCTAATCAAGGGTTGTGGGAAAGCAGAGCACTGATTGAAGCACAGAAAAAGGGTTGTAAATTGGTGGTTGTCGATCCCAATTTCACAGAGACTGCACAAAAAGCTGATGAATGGATACCGATTCAACCCGGCACGGATGGCGCACTAGCTCTGGCAATGTGTCATAGCATCATTAGTGAACGACTCTATGATGCAGATTTTGCAAACAGCTATTGCAACGGCTTCGACGGATTTCGCGCACACTTGCATGACAATGGCTATACCCCTGAATGGGCTGCGTCGATTTGTGGGATTGATGCAGACACAATCAAGCGCCTCGCCCGCGAGTTTGCGACAACAAAACCAGCAATGTCTGCGATATTCAAAGGCTCCGGATACTACACCAATGGTGCCGATGCTGGTCGCGCCTGCTACGCGCTCAATGCTATCTGTGGTGAGGTCGATAAACCTGGCAATCTGCACCTGAAAGATTGGGCACCGTTGGGGTTGCCTGTGGTGATTCCAGATGAAGCAAAACGGGCGCCAGCTAAAGATGCCCTGCACGCCGCGATGGGTTATCCTCTAGCGCCTGACCTTCCAAACTCTAAACTGCCTGATGCAGTTATCGACGGCAATCCGTATCCAGTCAAGGGTCTGTTGGTACATGCGACCAATCCTGTCATGAGCGACCCCAATCGAGATAGAGTTCTGGAAATGTTCAAGCATCTCGACCTTGCAATTGCTTGTGAACTCTACATGAGTGAAACCGCTCTTGAATGTGACATCGTTTTACCTGAGACATCATTCTACGAACAGGCGGAAATCCGTCAGGGCATGTGGCTGGGACCGGAAGTAGTTCTGTGTCAACCTGTTGTTTCGCCAGTGGGAGAATCAAAGGCTCCGTACGAAATTACCAAAGGTATCGCAGAAAAAATGGGTTGGGGAGAATA
Organism: Gammaproteobacteria bacterium; assembly: GCA_022823405.1. Lineage (GTDB taxonomy): Bacteria > Pseudomonadota > Gammaproteobacteria > Arenicellales > JAJDZL01 > JAJDZL01. Next base: position 1,372 of record JAJDXD010000097.1, on the reverse strand, counting down.
TTTTCCATACGAGAAATGGGAAGATTGGGGTGAAATCATGATGGAGAATGTCCCCATGTCGCTGGATGAACTGAAGAGCAAGGGATTTTGGGCGGGGGAAATTCGCTATAACCGGGTGCCAGACGGTCTGCCCACTCCATCGGGAAAAATTGAATTGCATTCAAGTAGCTACGAAGATGCAGGATTCAATGGTTATCCCGAGTACACTGAACGATCAGTTGTTCCGGATGAGGAGTTCCCGTTGCAGCTTACTCACTCAAAACTGAGTATGCACTGCAACATCGTTACACAGAATAACCCGTACCTTATGGAAGTTTGCGGGGAAAACTGGGTGGAGATTAACAGTCGGGATGCTGCCCTGTATGGAATCGTGGACGACTCAATGGTAATTTTGGAGTCACCCAAAGATCAAATTGAAATCAAAGCCAAGGTCGTTGAAGGACTGGTACCAGGATGCGTCAGCGTTAGACACGGACACGGCTTTGGACACTGGGCAATGGGTTCAACCGCAAAGGGACGAGGTGCGCATTCCAATAATTTGATGGATACGCACACAAATCCTATAACTGGTGCCAATTGTTACAACGAATGCAAAGTCCGGATTCGGGCAGCATAGCAATTTAATTTGCGGGAGCAATAGATATGCAATATGGATTCTACTTTGATCATAAAAGATGCGTGAAGTGCCACGCTTGCGAAATTGCGTGTAAGTCCTGGAATGAAGTTGATGTTGGACCGCGTTGGCGGGAAGTCGTCAAAATCGAATCCGGTAGTTTTCCCAATGTCACTGCAATGAATGTTTCTATGGCCTGTATGCACTGTGGAGACGCGCCGTGCCAAAATGCCTGTCCAGTTGGTGCAATTAGTAAACGGGTTGCTGACGGAATTGTCGAAGTCGATCAGAATATTTGTATTGGTTGTGGATTCTGCACATGGGCCTGTCCATTCAATGCTCCACAACTCAGCTCGACTGTTGGCAAGATGGAAAAATGCAATTTTTGTCAAACACCAGGTAAGGAACGCCCGCTGGACATGCCACGCGCTTGTGAGGAAATTTGTCCAACAGGTGCAATTCTTTCAGGCCCCATGTCAGAGTTAGCCAATGTGAATCGCGAAACAGCAGCACGTCGGCTAAGTTCTCAGGGGTTGCCTGGCATAGTGATGGATGCTGCCGCTCGATACGGCGCTCCAGCCTAAAACTGGAGTTTATGACCTGAACGACCGAGTTTATGGGAGAAAATCATGGCTGAAATAATTGGAAACGCAATACCTCCAGAACGGAAACGTACGATTGATGCACTGCATCTTCGGGAACCTGATTTAGTTCCAGTGGGTCTTTGGGGCACCATTGAAGGCTACCAGAACCTGCGTA
>JAJDXD010000018.1 GCA_022823405.1 Gammaproteobacteria bacterium | reverse complement strand
AGTGCCAATCTTGATCTCGCTTCATCAGGTGTTGCTACGCTATGGCCGAGTGACTCGATAATCGTACGAATTTTAGTGACCTGTTCGGCGTTGGACTTGGCCAACTCACCTCTTCCAATCCAAAGACTGTCTTCCAAGCCTACACGCAGATTACCACCCATTGTGGCAGCCTGAGTAGCGAAAGGCATTTGAAATCGGCCAGCAGCTAAAACAGACCATTCGAAGTCGTCTCCAAATAGTTTTTGAGCAATCGAATGCATATGTGTCAGATTATCAGGGTCTGGGCCAGCACCGCCCAAGATTCCAAATATCAGTTGAATGAAAAATGGTGGTTTGATCTTGCCTTTGTCAACAAAATAAGCCAGGTTATAGAGATGTCCGAGATCATAGCATTCAAATTCAAATTGCGTTCCATGCCCCTCGCCTAGTTCGTTCAGAGCATGCTCAATTGTCTTGAAGGTATTGGGAAATATGAAGTCTCTTGTCATTTCCAGGAAGGGCTTTTCCCAGTCAAATTTCCAATCCGTGTACTTCTGTGCCATCGGAAAAATACCGAAATTCAACGATCCCATATTGAGCGATGCCATCTCCGGGCTGGCACGCTGTGCCGCAGCGAGACGCTCTTCAATCGTCATGCCAAGACCTCCTCCCGTAGATACATTCACGACTACATCGCTTTGCTCCCTAATGACTGGCAGGAATTGCATAAATGTTTCAGGTCGATAATCCGGGCGACCAACCTCCGGGTCTCTGGCATGAAGGTGAACAATGGCTGCCCCAGCCTGCGCTGCTCCAATGGCTGCATCAGCAATCTGTGCTGGCGTGATTGGCAGATAGGGTGACATTGCTGGGGTATGTATTCCCCCTGTCACGGCGCAGGTAATGATTACATTATTGCTTGTCAAAATAGGTATCCAATTATGAGATTTGAGTTAGATGTTGAAAAGTGGTTTTTTCGATTAGCTCACAAGCGCATCTGTTGCACTTGAGCACTCAGACCGCCGTCGATGACCCACAATTGTCCGGAAGCATAGCGAGCCTCATCTGACGCCAGCCAGTTGACCAGATTGGCTATATCTTCCGGTTGACCATAAGTTCGCATCGGATGAATATTCCGGGCAGCTTGCTTTCGAATTTCTGAAGCTGAACTTTCCACTTCCGAATCTTCACGATTGTCGAAAAAACTGGCTAACATTGGAGTATCTACATAACCTGGACAGACAGCGTTAACTCGAATTCCCTCCGGTCCGTGATCGCAGGCCATCGCTCGGGTCAACGCATGAACGGCCCCCTTGGTCGCACAGTAAGCCGCTAAATCAGGATCAGCAATAAATCCATCGTAAGAACCAAAATTTACTACGCTGGCACACTTTGAATTTCGAAGCATGGGGAGGGCGTACTTGGATGTCAAAAAGGTGCCGGTAACATTGATGGCAAAAATTCGATTCCATTCTTCCAGTGAGGTTTCCTCAATTGTTTTTTCAATTTCAATTCCTGCTGCGTTGACTAGGATATCAAGCCGCCCCCATTCTTCACTCAATGCCCCAAAAAGTGAAGATGCATGTTTTTCACAAGTAACGTCGTATTCCATGAAACGAATACTCTTCTTGGGTGCAATTCGTTGGACTAAATCCGCCGACACCACCATCGCACCTTCGCTTGCAAATCGACTGCATATTGCCTGACCGATGCCGCCTTCACCGCCAGTAACAACTGCGGTTTTCCCTTCAAGCATTTGACTCATGTCCAGTTTCTCCAAATTAGCGAATTCGATGTTTTCGCAGTCTCAGCCAGCTGGCTTACTGACTGCTTAATACCTGCTTGCGGCCCTTGAGGAATTCCAAAATTAAAGCATCTCGTTCATTGGCTAATGAGTCAGTGCTTCGACCTGCTGCTTCGCCTTCAATACCTTCGACCAGATCTTCAATCGTGCTCTGGTCGAATTTCGCTTCCCCCAGAGTTCCCCACCAACGATGGAAGCTGTCTGCATAGCGCGAACAGAACTCACGCATGCCACCCGAACCCGCACCCAAATGAAACAACATGTGAGGTCCCATTGCAGCCCAACGCAGACCTGGTCCTGCCCACATTGCTTTATCGACATCTTCAACTGAGGCGACTTCGCTTTGCACCAAATGGATGGCTTCCTTCCACAGCGCGGCTTGCAAGCGATTGGCAACATGGGCCGGCACCTCTTTCTTGATTCGAATGGTGACTTTCCCTACACGCTCATAAAAATTTTCTGCCGTGTCGAGCACACCTTCCGCGGTGGAGTCATTCCCAAGCAATTCCACAAGCGGAATCAAATGAGGTGGATTAAACGGATGGCCCAAAATTATTCGGCTTGGGTCATCCCAACCACACTGCAGTTCTTTTAGCATCAAACCAGAAGCGGAGGATGCCACAATTGATCTCGGAGACAATTCAGGTTCAATTTCACGGTACAGAGCAAGCTTGGTCTCGATACACTCGGGTACGTTCTCCTGAATGAAGTCGGCATCCTGCACGGCATCAGACGCACTTTTGTGAAAACTGGCAGTGCGGCAGTCTTCCGAATTAGTCAAACCCAGTTGCTCAAGAACGGGCCATGCGTTCCTCACATATGCGTTGACTCTCGCTTCGACGTTATCTGTAATATCGAATACCCTTACCCGGAGTCCAGCTGCCAGGTACAAGGCTGTCCAACTCGCGCCAATAACCCCTGCACCCAACACAGCTACCGTGTCGAACTGGTTTGCTACATCAGTTTTCATGGTGTCTTTGCTTGTTCATAAGCCTTTAGCAGAAGGCTGTGGAAATGATGGACCGCATGCTCGCTGAATCCACTGTTTTCGGGGTCCACCAGATAACGACCCTGGTTGAATGCCGGTGTACGCATCCCTCGTTGCACGCTTTCTACGAGCGCGATGTCTTCGGGTTGCAGCACTTCGTCTATAAATCTAATAGCTTCCGCTTCGTCATCATTGGGCTGTGAAGTTTCGAGATAAAAATCGAAAACTTCATAGGTTTCAGTTTCGCTGACTGGATAGAAACGCCAAGCCATGAAATTTCCTCGGCCTGGGTATCGCATTAGAGTTATGTTCGGCCAAAGATACCAGACCGCATGATCAGTCACGCTAGCGTTTTCGATACTGTACGCATTGTTATTTTCGCTTTTGGCCTTGGCCATATGGCTTGAGTAGATTTCATGCGTCCTGACTTTGTAAGTTTGCATGTCAATAAGCGAGCAGAAATCGCGGTGAGCAACAGGACAGTGATAACACTCGAGAAAGTTATCCACCACCGCTTTCCAGTTTGCCTGTATTCGATAGGTCAATTGATGGGCAAAGGTTAGATTGGCAATATCCGGCGCGAAATTTCTGATCTCCTGTTCCAGATTACCGGTTTGTTCTTTGAGTGAGGGTGCATCGGGGTCAAGGTTAACAAAAACAAAGTGACAGAAGATTTCAAGTCGCACTGATGTAAGGCAGATTTTGCTGACATCAAAATTTTCCAAATACTCGCTCCTTCGGGCTTTGAAAAGCGACCCATCCAGTTTATAGACCCAAGCGTGATAGGGGCAGACAATTCGTGGTGTGGTCCCTTCGCCTTGCAGCAGTTCATGAGCCCGGTGCTTGCAAACATTGTAGAAAGCCTTGATCTCATTATCAGTTCGAACGGCAAAAATACTTTGTCCTTGAATGTCGACAGTGACGAAGTCACCAACTTTTCTCAGTTTCTCCTCGTGGCAAACAAACTGCCAGGATTTCTGAAAAATCTGTTCCTTTTCGACTTCGAGAAAGTGAGGCTCGGTATAGCAAATTTTGTTGATTGAACTGGAGCGTTGGGGTTCCGGATCAAATCCTTTTCTTAGAAAATTGAATTGCTGTTGACTCAGAACTGCGTTCATGATTGTTGACTACGATTCAATTGGAGTGACGAAAAAATAAAAAACCACAATATATCGCTGGACTCAATCCCTGAATATGAAAATTGTCTGACATTTTTCTGTATCAATTGCAACAGAATTTTGTCTGAATTTAACTACAGCAGATCAATACCACTGAGCCGGAAAACCAAAACAGCAATTGATAACCAAATGACCAGAGGGGGGGGTGATTGAAAATACCACGCAGACACATGCCACTTGATACTCCGACTATCTGATCTTAATTTCATTACGAGTCGCCTTCAGGTAAACATGGCCTGTTTGTGTTTATTCTGACAGATTTCAAAGAGCCTGACACGCTGTATGTTCGCATTTTTCGATGCCAATCTGCGCTTTTCGGAATTTCAACTAAATTGGCTATCGGAAATTGCTATAACTCAACTTGACGACACTGATTTAATTTCATGAATCTCTTGGAGGGGAATAACAACATGAAGAAAACACTAATAGCATTGGCATCTGCCTGCCTTGTAACTTTGGTTGGCGGCATCACGCCAGCACAAAGCCAACAGCAGTTTATCAGCATTGGCACGGGTGGCGTAACAGGTGTGTATTATCCGACTGGCGGAGCCATCTGCCGGCTTGTAAACAAGGACCGTAAAGAACACGGCATCCGTTGTTCAGCGGAATCAACTGGTGGTTCCATCTACAACATTAATACCATTCGCGCCGGTGAACTTGAGTTTGGCGTTGCGCAATCTGACTGGCAGTATCATGCCTTCCACGGAACTTCAAAATTTGAAGATAAAGGCGCGTTTGAAAATCTGCGTGCCGTTTTTTCCGTTCATCCGGAACCCGTGACCATCATTGCACATGATGATTCAGGCATTGAAAACATCACTGATTTCAAAGGTATGCGTGTGAATATCGGTAATCCCGGTTCCGGTACAAGAGGTACCTGGGAAGTTATTGAAGAAGCACTTGGTTGGGAGCGCAGTGACCTGAAACTGGCTGCGGAAATGAAATCTGCAGAAACCGGTCAGGCCGTTTGTGACAAGAAGATTGATGCGTACTTCTGGCTGGTTGGACACCCGTCAGCCCTGACCCAGGAATCACTTTCAACCTGTGATGCGCATCTGGTGAACGCAACAGGCGATGCGATCGATCAGCTGGTTGCGGATAACTCGTTCTATCGAACGGCGACAATTCCAGCTGGTATGTACAACAATGAAAACGACGTTCAAACTTTTGGTGTTGGTGCGACTTTCGTAACCAGTGCTGATGTTCCAGCGGACGTTGTTTACATCGTTGTGAAGGCTGTCTTTGATAATTTTGACAATTTCAAGAAGCTGCATCCTGCGTTTGGCAATCTGAAGCCTGAAGAGATGATCTCTGATTCCCTATCTGCACCGCTACATGAAGGCGCAGCACGATATTACAAGGAAAGAGGTTGGATGTAAAACAATCTGTTCATATGAAGTTTGAGGGAGAGTACCTCTCCCTCAAACGCCTCCTCGCCTCCCTCCACATCCTGCAGGTGCAAGAACCATGAAAGAAGAACAAACACCCGCTAGACCATCAGCTGAAGAACTCCTAGCCAATGTCGATACTGGTTCCAGGACCGCATTCGGCTGGCAGGGAAAAATGATTCTAGTCATTGCCTTTATTTGGGCATTGTTCCAAATCTACATTTCTTCTAACATTCCATTTTTTGTCACTGAAGTTACAGGACTTCCCCTAGTAGTCACTAGCTCCAATGCGCGTCTGATTCATCTTGCATTCGCATTTGTACTGGCGACGATGTCATTTCCCCTACTCAAGTCCAGTCCGAAAAATCATATCCCGTGGTACGACTGGATACTCATTGCTCTAGGATTGATTTCTACTCTCTATATTGTGGTATTGAGGAATGAAATTGCGGTCCGGGCGGGCTTGCCCACCACTGGCGATCTGGTCATTTCGACAATCGGCATGATTGTTCTGGCAATTACCGTATTTCGTGCTTTGGGATTGCCTTTACTGATTGTCGCGTCCGTGTTCGTGTTCTATGTCTTCTTTGGTCACGCTGATTTTCTCCCAGAAACTGTGCAATGGAAAGGTGCGTCTTTTGGTAAAGCGATGTGGCATTACTGGATGCAGAATGAAGGTGTGTTTGGTGTTGCACTGGGAGTTTCTGCATCGCTCATTTTTCTATTTGTCTTATTTGGTTCGATCCTGGAAAAAACCGGTGCCGGAAATTATTTCATCAAAGTTGCGTTCGCACTACTGGGACACTTGAAGGGTGGTCCCGCCAAGGCTGCTGTGATGGCATCTGCAATGAGCGGATTGTATTCC
>JAJDXD010000075.1 GCA_022823405.1 Gammaproteobacteria bacterium | reverse complement strand
AGCAAAACCACCGCTCTGAAAGTCATTGATTGGTCTAGAGCCAGCTACTACCGCTGGTAGCAGCGGTTCATACATCATGGTCCACGCGGGCTTGAAGCCGTCAGTTGCTGGCCGCACCGGATGCGTCGTCGGCAGTGTGTCTTCAAATTCGTCTCGACTCGGTAATGAAATTACGTTATTATCCCTTTCCATAGTGGCGTACTTCTCTAGTTGATTGGTATGTAATTGATCCAATCTACAGCTAACCAGATGTGCCGCTTTTTTTACCTCCTTGACGCACTACATTTACTCATAACTCGTAGTCATCTGGCATTCTTGTGCAATTAATGAATATCACTCTTACACCTGCAGTTAAAACTCCGGTGAAAAAATGTGACAGTCATTGCACTTGCTGGTTTGTCGGTTGTTAGACAAAAATCTAAGTTCATTTGCCATCAATTTCTTTGCCTTTAAGTGAATAACCATGGTTGATGTCCAAGCTGATTTTGGAGCCCGAAAGATTTCGGTCGATCTTCCGGATCACTCAACGATCATTGAATTTCAAAACCCAAAATTTCTGGATGATCCCGATGCAGAGGTCATCAGTGCCTTGCTATCACCGGTAGCCAGTCCACCTCTCGCTGAATTGGTTCGACCAGGTATGACCGTGGCAATCGGTTTTGACGATCCAACCCGACCACCACTACCTTGGCAGACCATCTTGCCCAAGGTGATTGATGTGCTCACGAGGGGCGGAGTCAAGGATAAGGACATTTCTCTCATCTGCGCAAACGGTGCACATCGAAAGTGGTTTCCAGACGAGTTGAAGCGCTTTCTGGGCATTGAGGTATTCGACCGATTCTGGCCAATCGGCCAGGTAATCAATCATGACTGCCAGAATTCCGACGGTTTGAGTTTTTTGGGTACAACAGAAAGGGGAGGGCATGTCGAACACAATCGACGCTTTGTTGAGGCGGATTTATCGATTTATGTTGGCACTGTTTCTGCTACCTATGTAGGTGGGTATTCGGGTACTGGCGCAGTAACGGGTCTTGCATCAGCCAATAGTCTTGCATCACATCATGCTCATAGGTTCTGGCATCATCCAAAGTCTACGACAGGTGATCACCGAACCATGATGTATCGGGGAATGAAGGCGGAAGTACATGATTACATGGAAAAAGCGATGGGTAAGCGCATCTTCTACGTCAATTCAGTTGTAGGGGTGGGTGGACAGATGGCTGGTGTGTATGCAGGTTACTCACCTGAAATTGAAACGCCTTGCTGGGACCTTGCTGACACGTTCAGTGTTTATCCGTCGCCTCAGGCTGATGTGATGTTGATTGGTCTTAGCAACTGGTTCGCATACGGAGAGGCAGACAACACCTTAATTGCTGCAATTGGCTGTTTGAATCCAGCGCGAATTTGGTTGAATCGTCCAGTCCTGAGGGAAGGGGGTGTTGTGATCGGACTTAATCCATCGGCAGGCCAAATCGATTCAACAATGTATCCCTCTTATCAAGAAGTCATCGATTTATATGATCGACATCATGACATCAGCGATCTTGCTGAACATGAACTTGAAATCAGTTCTCGGCCTGACTATCTGGACCTGTATGAAAACGGCAATTCCTACCATCCCAGGCACCCATTCTGGCTGATGTATATCGGCCACTATACCTTACAGTGCGCAGCAGCGGTAATCATGGCTGGAACGAAAAATCCGGGAGCGTTTAGAAAACTAGGCATCACACCCTGTAGAGATTTTGATCACGCGTGGCAAACTGCTACGAAGATTACAGGCCAGTCACCGACGACGGTTGCAGCACCGACTTTTTGGACCCGGCGGCAGTTCAAGTTTGATGTGGCAGATGCTTGATTGAGGGACTTATAAGTCTTTCAATTGACTAATATTTCTGGAATTAACCGACTGAAGGAACAGTTCGGTTGCGGGTGAAAACAACCCAACTGCACACCACAAACAGTGAAACTAGTAGAATAATCAATTCAAAGTGCCGGTCGTTAATCAAGTAGGAGAATCCGACTGCGGTAACGACTAAAAATCCCCATCGTTCAGTCCAGTTAAGGTCTCGAAGGAAATAACCGTAGCAAACGACCGATGAAGTCCACTGCAACAAGAGTATTAACAATATAGGTGGGATCACATCCCAGGTAACATTCGGGAATGACAGGAGTTCTGGGTGATAAACAAATCCGTATGGAATGATGAAAGTTGTCAACATCAACTTCATTCCATCAATGGCAGTACCTAAAAAGGTGCCTCCAGACAGCTTTGCGGCTGCCAGCGCACTGACTGCAACAGGTGGTGTTAGCGTCGAAAACACCGCAAAATAAAAGACAAAGAAATGCGCGAGAATGGCTTCAATCCCGCCTTGCTGTAAAAATGGTACAAGGGTTAGTGAGACAACAACATACGCCACTGGTGTTGGCAGACCCATCCCCAGGAACAAGGACACGACCATCGTTCCCAGTAACAACAGAAACTTGCTATCCGGCAACACATGAACGAGCACGATAGCCAGACGGTTAGAGAGATTCGTCGTCAGAAATGTCTGAGCCAGAGGTCCAATGGCAACCAGTAACAGAGAGAGCAGTGTAACGATGACCAGACCATCAATGTAGGCACCATACAGTTCCCTAATTTTTGGGCGATAACGTCCCTGAAGGGGACAAAGACCGACTGCAAGAGTGATTCCTACAACACCGGCAATTGCTGGTGAGTAATAACCAACCAGCAGAATAATAACTGCCCCGAATGAGATCAGGAATGTCGGCAGCATTCTCCAGATCGCCTGATAGTCGACATCTTCTGTCATTCGCGCAAGCTTTTCGTGTTTGGCGCAGATAATAACGCCGAATGTTGCTCCACTCAAAAAAAGCAGTGCAGGGATTAGTGCTGCCAGAGCCACTTCAATGTATGGAACATTGAGAAAAAGTGCGATGATGAATCCCGCAAGACCCAGAATCGGCGGCATTATTTGCCCGGATGTAGAAGCGACTGCTTCGATCGCACCCGCCATGTCTTTGCGATAACCATGATTTTTCATCATCGGGATGGTCAGTCGTCCCGTCAGAACAACGTTGGAAACTGCCTGCCCCATTACTGAAGCAACAATTCCACTTCCAATGATTGCGGGGAAAGCTGCACCACCTCGAACGCGTCGCCCTGTAACCTTACCAATCTCAATGACCATCTTGAGCATACCGACACCCAATAAGATAGCGGCAAATATGACCAGAAAATAGAGCTTGTCGGCTGCAAGCCTGGCGAGCCAGAAAATACCTTCACTAACGCCCAATCCTAAATAGTGAATAACAAAACCCACATCGTATTCTGGTAATCGCAGAATGGGATAGGGCACTAGGTGGCCAAAGAAAAAATAGCAGATGATTATGACAATCAACGACGTCAGCAACCATCCCCAGTGCAGGAAATTGAGTAGCATGATTCCAATAATGAAAAGGATGCCAATCGTGATGTCAAAGTTGTCAAAGAAGGGGTGAACCGAGTCCAGTCGGATTGCGTGGATTCGCACGTAGGCTGAGCAGCCGACGGCGAGTACTGTGCCCACAATTGCAATTCCGAGGCGCGTCTTCCAATAGCTGCGCAATGTGCCACTCACATAATCGTCCAGCAGTTCTTTGAAGGCATGAAGAGATGACATGCACATAACGAAGAAAACAAAAGTCGCATAGTAGACTTTTGAGTTACTGATAAACCCGAATACGGAAACAGCGATGTAAAGCGTGAGAATGGTTCCCAGTGCAATGAATGAGTTTTCAACAACGCTGCGAATTCGTGGAGCAGTGAACATAAGCGTAGCGCGTACTAGTCAGCGATGGAAAAAAGAAATGCTACACCGGCTGAAAATCTAAACGAACTTCAGCCGGTGTGTGGTGGTAATTAGACGTTAGAAAATTACGATTCCGGATAGGTTACCGGAACAAATTTAAGTCGTTTGTCCCAAATTCCCAAATCCTTATAGGCTCGGATTGCGCCTGGATGTGTGTTTTCCTCCGACAGTCCATCGACCATCATATCTTCCGTCAACACCTGCCACAACGCACTCAATTCACGCATCTCATCAAGATGCTTGTGAGTTGCTGTGACATAGTCATATGCCAGTTGTTCCGGAAATTCCGGATGGACTGCTTTATACCCACGGTTGAATCCCGCAAGAAAGTCCTGATCCTGGTGGGGCAGTGTACCAGCTTTAATGGTCATGCCAAGCCAGGTCGTTCCGAACTGCTCATTCATCTTGTCAATGGCCCATTGATCCATTGGGATGTAGTAAAGCTTTTTGCCCGATGCTTCCAGTTTTCGGAGAGGACCGCTCAAAAGGTGATATGACTGTGTTGGCTCCGTTCCATATCCGGTTACACAAACATCGGTTGTCCCGTCGATCAGCTGCTGAGTCAGACCACCAGGATTCAAGCGGCGAATATCTGTGTTGGAACTGTCAATTCCATACGCATGCTTCAGAAACAGAGCCGGGAACACTCCCCAGTCGCTTTGGCCAAGTAGCCCGATTGAGACTCGTTTGCCCTTCATGTCGGGGATCGTTTTGATGTTGGGATCGGTCGTGACAAAGAATTTGCCCTGCGACCAATAGGCTTCGCCGTGCAGCAACTGAAACTTGATCGGAATTGGATCAGGTAGATATTCCTTAACGGCATCTGAACCACCTTGCAAAGCTAGCTGAATGATGGCATCTTCAGTACCAAACACGGAGTGTTTCCAACGCCGCTGCTCAGTCATGGCACGAACGTTGTACATGTAGCCCGGTGTTTCTTGAGCTGCGATAAACAGGCTACCGCCACTACGAGCTACAACATTGCCGAAGATTGTGTTGCCTTCCATCACACCACATCCGTACGGACAGGTTAGAATTGACACAATGTCTTGGGCTTTGGTTACAGGCACAGCTAAAAAGCTTGAAGCAAGCAATGACAATGCCAAAGTGCCTTTGAATAGTGTTTTCATATTATTTCCTCCATTTATGGTGACCAAATATGAACTGGAAAATGATCTGGGACTGAAATTAAAGGGTTTCGGACATTTATCATCCTTTACATTAATTATCAATTTCAAATCATTGTTTAATTAAAAATAACGGTTGATCAAATTCAACCAGACTTCCGTCCTCCGCAAGAATTGAAACAACTTCGCCATCCGTGTTTGATTCAATGGTTGTATAGAGTTTCATTACCTCGATCAAACACACTGCGTCACCCTTCGATACGGTGGAACCGACCTCTACAAAGGGGAATTCGTCGGGACTGGGTTTTCGATAAAAAGTCCCTACCATTGGTGCGCGCACAATTTCGTGCCCTGAAGGAGCCAGGGGTTCAGCCGGAGGTGGATTGCTAGTTTCAGCCGAAGCGGGGTGTGAATCTGATTGTTTTGCTTTTGGGATTTCAGATTGGGATGCAACTTCTGAAGTGGGTTGCATGTGAGGTGTAGAGGTACCCCGCTTGCTGACTGACAAGCGTAAACCTTCAACTTCAATATTGATTTCGTCAGCGCTTGAATCATCAATCGC
>JAJDXD010000087.1 GCA_022823405.1 Gammaproteobacteria bacterium | reverse complement strand
ACGATTTGGAGTAGAGGTGTCATACTATGATCCTTTGATTGGTGGTGATATCAAAGATCTGATCAAACAAAACACAAGCGTTATTTTTGTTGAATCACCTGGATCTCAAACCTTTGAAATTCAGGACCTGCCTGCAATTGCTGAAGTGGCCAAGGAGAATGGAATTGCTACCATCTTGGACAACACCTGGGCCACTCCTCTTTATCTGAAACCATTTGATCTCGGGATCGATGTCTCAGTTCATGCAGCTACAAAGTACATCACCGGGCACTCAGACACTATGCTTGGAATCATCTCTACCAACGAAGCATGTTATGATCGCATCAGAAACTCGGTACGGTTGAGTGGTCAGTGCGCAGGACCCGACCCAATCTTTCTCGGATTGCGGGGCTTAAGAACGATGCCGACCCGACTCAAACAGCACTGGAAATCAGGTATCAAAGTTGCTGAATGGCTCGCCAGCAGGCCGGAAGTTGCAAGATTGATTCACCCTGCCCTGCCATCTCATCCTGGTCACGATTTGTGGCAACGTGACTTTACCGGTGCCAGTGGACTCTTTGCCTTTATTCTTAATGATGTTTCTGATGATGCAGTCGGAAGACTGCTCGAATCTACCCAACTCTTTGGCATGGGTTATAGCTGGGGAGGATTCGAGAGTCTGCTGATACCCTTCGACCCTCGATCCTATCGAACGGCAACGGAGTGGAACGCTGAAGGCCCTGCTTTTCGAATTCATATAGGCCTAGAAGATCCCGATGAACTCATCTCCGATCTTCAAATTGGATTTGATGCGATGAATATCAGCTGATCATCATGACTGACTCTGAGCAGGATATTAGACAGGAACTTTTGTCGCTGGTCGAACAACGCCTGTCACTTGAATTAGCAACAGCTTCGGAGACCAACATTCCCTGTGCTAGCTATGCACCATACGTCTGCGGTGAAAATTTGCGGCTTTATGTATTCTTGAGCGACCTTGCAAAGCACACGGTCAATATCCGCATCAATCCACATGTTTCAGCAATGATCATCGAAGATGAATCCAATTCTCCTAATCTTTTCGCACGAAATCGCCTGGTTTTAGAGTGCAAGGCGGAAAAGATAAACCGAGGTACAGAAGAATTTGATCAACGGATCGGTCTGTACAAAGAGAGATTTGGTGCAATAGTTGATACACTTGTACAGCTAGCGGACTTTAATTTGTATGTTCTGATTCCGGACCAAGGCGTATTTGTTAAGGGGTTTGGCCAGGCATATCAAATCAGTGGAGATCTGATGAGTGAAGTGAAGCACATTACCAATCCCGCAAGACAGACCGACCCCGAAAATTAAATGGATGAAAACCATGATTGTTGAACAGATTTGGACGAACAACGCCTACCGAAATTTCAATTACCTGATTGCCTGTCCCACAACAGGTGAAGCGCTCGCTATTGATCCGCTTGATCACAAGAAGTGTTTAGCCAAAGCCAAGGAACGCGGGTGGGAAATCACCACAATACTGAATACTCATGAACATGGAGATCACACAGGTGGCAACAAAGCAATGATCCGTGCAACCGGGGCCAAACTAATCGCTCACCACAATGCCTCTGATATGATTCCGGGTATGGACCGCGGTATTGGTGCTGGTGATGTCGTTCGAGTTGGTAAGGTGGAATTGCAGGCTTTGGACACTCCAGGACATACCATGAGTCATATCTGCTTATTGGCGCACGGTGACAGTCCCGCTTTGTTTTGTGGTGATACCCTGTTTAACGCAGGTGCAGGTAACTGTCACAATGGCGGGCACCCTCATGAGCTTTATGAAACATTTGTCAATCAACTTGACCAGTTGTCCGAAAATACCCGAATATACCCTGGGCACGACTATATTGCCAACAATCTGGGCTTTACATTGGATCGTGAACCAGATAATAAAGCAGCCGCGAATCTGCTCAATATAGTCAAAGACCAAAACCCAGGAAATGCAATGATCACCACATTGGCTGAGGAACGGGAATTTAATACTTTCTTCAGACTGAGCAGTCCAACCGTGATCACCAAACTGCGGGAGTCTTTCCCTGATTTGCCGGACAATCCCAACCGAAAAACCGTATTTCTCAAGCTAAGAGAGCTCAGAAACAGTTGGTAACTGTCTACTTTCTCCAGATAGTAGAACAATATAACTTGTCTACCTGCTAGAAAATTTGGCGAAAAGTCAGGTTCACTCGTGGATTATTGCGGGTTTTCGATTTTGGTAGACAATGTCGCCATAATTTCTGCGTTTGTCCCATCATGATGAGTGCTGATCCATGGCACAGTTCAATTTTCCAGCGCATAGTCTTATCTTTCACGTGCTGCATCAGGAACCGTCTCCTTTCTCCCAGGCTGACGGATGCGATCAATGGTTCAGGCCCAAGTTCACGCTCGTTGTCGCGATGCCAGCCCATACTGTCCTACCCTGACCGATAGTAATTCAAAAGAACACTATTGAATCGATTGCCAGTAACTTTCTCAAGCTGAATACGGACTTTTTGCAATGCTGGAGTCCATGGTGCTGGCACATTTCTCACCCCAGAGTACGTATAGATTGCTTTCTCGTCCCCAAACCAGGCGGCTAGTCTTGGTGACGGTACTGATTTGGCTCCTAATTGAATAACTGGCTGAGTCCACTCTGTGCTTTCAATCAGAGTGTCGAGAATTTCCGAAGCTTCCCTGTCTGGAAAAAACTCCTCACGAAACCATAAATTGGCATCCTTGAGTTGGCACTTTTGAAAACCGGCGAGCCTTAGATTTTCGTGGAGCAAAGGATAGTCGATAAAATTCGGTAAACTGGTGCTCAATTCTCTCCAGTCAATCTCGCTTTGCGACCGCCGCGTCGAACCTTTGCATGTTGAATATTTTTTTTCACCAGAATCAGGCAAGATCCTATTTCCAACTTGTAGTAATCCTCAATACAGGATTCAGGAACAACTTTCGAATCCAGAATAACCCAACAGCCTCCCCCTACTAGCATTGATTGGATTTGTTCAGACAGCTGTTCGCTGAAATCATTGCCGGTTACAACCAGATTTAGATGATGGTGGCTGACATCAGACAAGAATTCCTCTGGAATCTGGTGATGAATTGCAACACGTAAATCTGACTCATTGTGCTCAACTGAATTCTCTGGAATACATTCCGGGTGTAAATTGACCACAAGGCGAGTCGTGAGCTCCATTGCAGAAAGTACTTCCTTATGGAACTGTTCAGCCGATTTACCAATCAGCAAAATCAGACCATTTTGAACTGTTGCAGAAATTGCCTGCAACACTTCCACAGTGTCATTGGCGGTAAAAACGTTTCGCAAACTCAATATACGGCCCCAAAATACAATTCAATAGCGAGAAAGGATACAACCGTGTCAACCATGGGTGATCAGATAGTGGCGAGAGGTGTATCCTCGGGAATTCGTGGTCAATATATGGTATACTTAAAGCCTTGATTAATTGTTATATATACTGGGGAAAGAGTGATTTTTAGCCATGTTGACAAATATTGACCTCGACTCCTATTTGCGAGACAATGGTATTATGCCATCACAACAGAGACTTCGAATTGCGCGTGTTATTTTGGATAATTCCGAGCACATGTCTGCCGAAGAAGTCTACCGAAACGTAAATGGCCCATGGCCTCCAGTTTCACGAGCGACGGTAAACAATACACTGCGTCTTTTCGTTGAAAAAGGCATACTCAGAAAAGACGATGATGATCCGGCGGACATCTACTACAACATCAATCCGCCAGTCCAAAGTTCTCAAGATTCTGCAGCTTAACTGACCTTGCCGCCACCACTGCGGTGGCAGAAAATCTGACCGTGACAGGGACGTCGGGTACAGATTCAGACACTTCTAAACGCGAACGATTTTTCCAGGATTCAGAATATTGTCTGGGTCCAGCGCGATCTTGATGGTCCGCATCACAGCAACCGAATCGCCATGCTCGGCAATAAGGAATTCCATTTTTCCGTAACCAATGCCATGCTCACCCGTGCAGGTTCCCTCCATTTCCAACGCCCGCATAACCATTCGCTGATGTAAACCCTGCGCCCGCTTTTCCTCCTCCGGGTCTGTATGGTCAACCAATAACACCAAGTGAAAATTTCCATCTCCGACATGCCCCACAATTGGAGCCATCAGATTTGATTCTTCAATGTCTCGCTGAGTGTCCATAATGCATTCGGCAAGACGAGAGATGGGAACACATACATCGGTTGCCCAAATTTGAGCATTGGGGCGCATCGCTTTCGCAGCATAGGCAGCATCATGTCTTGCCTGCCATAAGCGATTTCGTTCCTCAGTTCGCGTGGTCCATTGAAAATGTCCACCACCATTTTCTTCACAGATCATCTGTACCATTTCGACTTGTTCTTGAACTGAGTTTTCCGTCCCGTGAAATTCTAAAAACAGAGTATGTTCTTCTGGATACTCCAACTTTGAAAACTGATTTAATGCCCGCATCATTGCATCATCGAGTAATTCGATTCGCGCAATGGGAATACCAAGCTGGATGGTTGTAATGACAGAATGGACAGCACGGTCTAACTCGGGAAATGCCACTACGGCTGAAGATATCTTCTCTGGTATTCCGTAGACTCGCAGTGTGATTTCTGTAATTACTCCTAGCGTACCTTCGGAACCAATAAAAAGGCGTGTCAGATCATAACCCGCTGATGACTTTCGCGAACGCTTGGCAGTTTTGATTACTCTTCCATCTGCCATTACAACAGTGAGAGACAACACATTTTCGCGCATGGTTCCGTAGCGCACCGCGTTGGTACCTGAAGCTCGAGTTGCCGTCATACCCCCAAGTGAAGCATCAGCCCCAGGGTCGATCGGGAAAAAGAGGCCTGTATCTTTCAGATAGCTATTCAACTGCTTGCGTGTAACTCCAGGCTGAAGAACAACATCCAAGTCCTCTGCATTGACCTGCAAAACTTGATTCATTTCAATCATATTCAGGCAAAGCCCACCTTGTAATGCACAGATGTGTCCTTCCAAACTGGTTCCTGCGCCATACGGAATAACCGGAAACTTGTGTTTGGCACAAATTTGGACAGCTAACGCCACTTCTTCTGTTGAATGTGGAGCGAATACTGCGTCTGGTGGAAAATTACCGTGAAAGGATTCATCCGTACCAAACTCACGGCAGGCACCTGTAGAGGTTTTTATGCGATTTCCAAATTGTTCTTGCAGTTCTTCAATGACTCCTGCTTTTTCAACGGATTTGACTGCGATGGACATGAATATTGCCTATTTTTGTTAATTGGTACTAAACAACAATATATACCACGAAATAAATCTCGCTTGGTTTCGAGACAGAGAATAAATTTTCAACCGAAACTGCGAGTCATTAGACGATCAGCCAGGGCATAGTAGTACATGCCAATTACATGAATTGGCCATCGCATTACACGTCCACCTGGAAAAGGTCGATGCGGAATGGAAGCAAGAACATCGAATTGCTCAGCAGTCCCTGCGATTGTTTCAGCGAGAATTTTTCCAACCATATTAGTCAAGGCGACGCCATGACCCGAAAATCCCTGAGCGTAATACATATCAGGGGACAAACGTCCAATAGACGGTAAACGACTGATTGTGATGGCTATCTTACCTCGCCATGCATAATCAATTCTGATGTCATTCAACTGTGGGTAAACAGCGACAATCCTGCGCTTCATGATTCTGGCAACATCTACATTGAGATTTGGAATATATGCTTCTCCACCACCGAACAGCAGTCGCTTGTCAACTGATAAACGGTAATAGTCCAAACAGAATTTGGAATCGTAGACTGCGACATCGTCCCGAATAAGTTCTGAGGCTTGCTTAGCGCTAAGCGGTTCGGTCGCTACGATTAAACTCTCAATCGGTATGATGTAGCGACTGAACTTTGTTCGAATTCTGTCAATGTAAGCATTACAGGCGAATACAACATAGCGTGCGCGGACTTCAGCACCTGTATTCGTTTCTACAGAATATCCATCTGACTTCTTGCGAAATGCACGCACAGGGGACATTTCGTAAATTCCCACTCCAGTATCAGTCGCAGCTCTGGCGAGACCAATTGCAAAATTTAGCGGATGAAAATGTCCCGAACTCGTATCTAGTGAACCACCAAAATAGCTAGTAGTTCCCAGCATTTCGGAAACTTCATCAGAGCTCACGTAGCGAATGGCTGCGTGATTGTAGTGCTCTCGGAGATAAACGGCATTTTTTTCAAGCAGGGTCGCTGCCTTCCGGGTGACGGCAGTAGCCAGGACGCCTGGTTTGAAGTCGCAATCAATCTGGTGACGAGAAATCCGCTTGGAGACTTCGCGTTTGGCCAACTCAGTGATATTCCATAACTTCGCAGCTTGTTCAGCACCGAATTCATTTTCCAGTTCCTGCTGCGACCAGTGCATACCCGTACCAACCTGACCGCCATTTCGACCTGATGCACCCCAACCGACTCGCTGAGCTTCCAGCAAAACAGTATCGTAGCCCAATTCTGCTAAATTGAGTGCAGTCGAAAGGCCAGTGAATCCTCCACCGATTACGCAGACGTCACAACGTTCCGACTCCTTTAGTTTTGGATAGCTACGCAGACCAATTGTGGTCGCCGCATAGTATGAATTTGTGTGGTGCGATTCAGGCGAAGAATCTGATTGAATCACAAGTACAAGCGGAATTCGTGTGCGGAAACGTAATCGTTAAACCGTTTGAGTTCATCGCGCCGGAGTGCGCAATAAGTGTCGATATACTCGCGTTCAAAATAGGATTCTGCAAACGAAGACTCATGCAAACGAGAAATCGCCTGTCCCCACTCAAACGGTATGGACTCATCGGTTTCTCCACTCATATTCACCCCTAATGAAGCCTCACCTGGGTCAATTTTGTGGCTAATTCCATGATGAACACCGGCAAGCACCGCAGCCAGAACCAGATACGGATTGGCATCTGCCCCAGCAATTCGATGTTCCAAGCGCCTGGCACGTTCATCTCCTGCGGGAATTCGAATCGTGACCGAACGATTGTTATAGCCCCAAGTCTTATTGACTGGCACAAACATATCTGGAACAAATCGACGGTATGAGTTTCGTCCTGGTGCAAATATAGCGAACATGTCAGGTATGGTTTCGAGCAATCCACCTATCGCATAGTGCATCAAGTCGCTACCCAGTTCGGTTTCTCCACAAAATAGGTTATGCCCCTTGTCGTCTTCCAGACTCAAATGAATATGCATGCCATTGCCACTATAGTCAGCAAATGGTTTTGGCATAAACGTCGCCCGCATTCCAAAATCCGCAGCTGAACCGCAAATCGCTCGCTTCAGTAAGATGCAATGATCGGCGGCCAGCAATGGGTCTTTGACGTGGTCTAGGTTGATTTCGTATTGTGCGGGTGAGTATTCCGATGTTATGACCGATGCGGGAATGTCTTGAACTGCACAAACTTCGGAAACTTTACGCAGAAAATCAGCGCGTAAATCCAAATCATCAAGCAAATAAACCTGTGTAGCCCCTGACAAGTCCTTTGGGTCTTCAAAATCGATAGATTTTGGATACCCTTGAGAGTCCAGATCTTTCTGAATCAAATAAAATTCAAGTTCGAAAGCGATATTCGACTGAAATCCCAGTTCATTGAACTTGTCAACAATTCGAGAGGCAATCGTACGCGGTTCAACAGGACAGGGAGAACCATCGTCAGTTTCCAATCTCATCAGTACTTGGGCTGTTTTCCCATCACCCCATGGCACGTGCCGAGTAGTACCGAGAATCGGTCGTAGTGTACCATCCGGGTCACCATCGGAAAACCCACGACCACTAGGATCGGAACTTTCGCCCATCGTGTCGAGTAAAACTACACTTTCAGGCATTTGAACACCAGAACTGTAGATCTTGTACGCCATTTGGACTGGATAACGCTTGCCTCGAATGTACCCATTAAGATCTGGAAGAATCGCGTCGACATATTCAAGATTCGGATGTTGCTCAAGTAGTTTTTTGAGTTCAGAGTTCATGAAGAACCTTCGATTAAAAGGAATATCAACAGTTTATGAAGAACTTAATCAAAAGAGGATAGCTATTTCTTGGCTAAAAGAGGTGCAATGTAGAGTACGAATCTGGCGACCCTCGATAAGTTGAACTGAAATATATCGTATTCACCATCAAATTACGGAATGGTCTGATTCAACTCGAATTAGGACTTTAATCGTAGTATGATAATTCGCTCATTCATCATTAATCCAGCATAACGGAGAACATTACCATGTCAAGCGAAATAAAGGTTGGCGATAAACTACCCGAAGCCGATTTGTACTACATGTCCGAAGGCGGTCCGGCCAAAATTACTACATCAGAAATCTTTAATGGAAAAAAAGTGATTTTATTCGCGTTGCCTGGTGCTTATACACCTACTTGTTCAGCGGCACATCTACCTAGCTACGTTGTTCATGCCGACGATATTCTGGCCAAGGGTGTCGACACGATTGCCTGCCTCTCAGTCAACGATGCATTTGTCATGGGAGCTTGGGGGGATTCACACAATGCCGAGAATATTCTAATGCTGGCCGACGGCAGTGCAGAATTCACATCCAAGTTAGGCACAGTACTCGATTTGACTGAACGTGGGTTTGGCATCCGATCTGACAGATACGCTATGCTCGTTGAAGACGGTGTGGTGACTGCCTATAACCGTGAGAATCCCGGAAAATTTGAAGTTAGTGATGCGGAAACTATGATGAAACTATTGTAAAGCACTTCCTACGATATCTATTAGCACGGATCAATTCACTTGTGCTTGAATAGGAAAAGGTTGTCGCGGTACCCACTGGGTGGTGTCAGTAGCACTAAAGAGGGCTTAGTCTTTTCTGAACGCTTGATAAAGTGCTAGAACTAAAGTCTAGAATGACTACTTCTGCTGAAGATTTGGTTGCTCCATTCCAGAACTTGCCTAGGTCTTGTTCTGAGGAATCATATAGTACTCAAACTCACTCGAACCATTGTCAATAGCAATCAGGCACCGTTCTTGATTGTTAATAGTTCATCAGGAGATAGCTTTGTGACCTCCTGAATTTCTTCATCTGGATAGCCACGTTGGACCAGCCAACTTACATATTCAGAAGCCGTTGCTTTGCGGCCATTCTCAAGACCTTATTCAAGTCCTAATATTCGGCCCTTACTGGCAGCGGAGTCGACAGTCTCATTCGACAAATTTTCCAATAGTTCCAAATACATGCAGCACAACTTCATCTCTCAGGTGCATCTCCCTCACCTTGCGTACAACCGTCATTTTATTTACTGTACTGACATCCACAAAATATTCCCTCAAACTGGCCGATAACTCACGCTGTTGACGCTATGGCAACACCCGAATCTCATTCATCCACTTCGTATAATCGCTCGCATCAGCCTCCCATATCTCTGACATCACTCGCAACACCCCGAATTGGGTATTTTCAACCGCTGGTTATGGGGAAAAATAAACCGTTGTCTACATCATTGGCCATCTGAAGCTTGACGGTAGGTTGGGACTCAGTCATCTGAAGGGCGCCGAAGGCGACAGAATGAATGTGCTGCTGAGCTGTGTCGGACACAATCTGCGGCTGGTCCTGAAACGCTTGAGGGACCGCCGCACCCGATTTTTGTCGCTTGGTTTTGCGCCGGACTGTTCGCCCGAAACGGGAGCTGGCGGGCAGATTGCAACTTCGCGGCGTTGAGCGCGACATAAGGCCGTTTCAGCTTCCGAGAGTTGGACTTCCGCCACCTCGAAAATCGATTTATTCAAGGACGACCACTTAGTCCGAACTCGGTAAAGTCGGGCTAGAACTGGCTGAATTTCTGAATGGGCTGTTCTTCCTGCGACTGCATCAGTTTTTCAGCAAGAATCATATGGTCCAGCATTATCTGTCTGCACTGCTGTCGGTCACCAACTTTCAACGCATGGATGAGATTCAACTGGTGTTCACGCCCTTCCCGCCATAACTCGAAGTTCGATGGTTCATACAATCGCCTCGTAATCGTCAGCTCAGCGAGCAGATTCGCCATGAATCGCACGAAAAATCCCAACAGTTTGTTGGAGGAATATTCAGCCAGCTGGGCATGAAATTTGAGTGACGACCGATGATGATTCCTGTCTTCTTCCGCAGTTTTCGGGGGCGTTTCATACTCTCTGGTAATTTCTTCGAGTTCTTGAATCTGCTGTTGATTCAATGTTCCAGCTAAATTAGCGACGAGTTCAGGTTCAAGCTGTTTACGTAACTGATAAATGTCTGAAATCGTTAAATTTCTAAAGTAAAAATAATTTGATAGAAGCGCTGAGGTGCGCTCCTCGGAAACTTCATGAACAAAACAGCCACCACCTGGTCCAGTCCGAGTCTTGACAAGACCTTGCGCCTCAAGAATTCGCATTGCCTCGCGGATCGTACCCCTCGATCTATTGAACTGTTTCATCAGTTCGGCCTCCGCTGGCAGTCTGTCCCCAGGGTTCATGCAATTGTCAACAACATAACCCTTGATAACTTCGGCAACATGAATTGGTACGCTTTGATGCTGTTTTAGTTTACTCATGGTTTAATATGGGGTGGTGGCAGATGACATAGTTCGAGTTTCCAGTTTTTTTTCTCGGAGTCGGTAGTTGAATGCATTCGTTGGTTGCATAGCGACATCTGGCCGCAAAACTACATCCACCAGGTGGATCCAATGGGTCTGGCAATTGCCCGATACCTGATTCAGCCGTAAGCAATTTGCCAATTTGCGGAGCGCTGGATGCCAGTAACCTTGTATAGGGATGTTTGGGGTCCATCAATATCTGACTGCAATCACCGTACTCAACAATTTCACCAAAATACATCACAGCGATTTGGTCACATACTGCTTCAATTACGGAAAGATCATGACTGATGAAAATATAGGTTAGGTCGAATTTTTGCTTGATTTCTGTCAGTAACTCAATAATTTGTGCTTGTACAGATACATCAAGGGCCGACACCGGTTCGTCAAGAACGATAAGAGGCGACTGTGCCAGCAGGGCTCGCGCAATGGCAATTCGTTGTGCTTGTCCGCCAGAAAACTCATGCGGATAGCGTGCGAGAGAATCGACTGGCAACTTGACAGCATCAATGATGTCAATTATTGCTGCCTTTCTTTGAGCGGATGTGAGGCTATGAAGACAGCGTAAAGGCGTTTCCAGCGACTTGCCAATAGTCATTCTCGGGTTCAGTGAACTGATCGGATCTTGGAATACATATTGAACTGCACGCCCTCTTTGAACCGAGTCTAGCATATGAAGATGCTGCCTGTCAATGAGTATCTCACCTGCATCAGGCGATTGCAGACCAACTAGCATTCGCGCAAGTGTTGTTTTTCCACAACCTGATTCACCGATAACGCCAAGTGTATCACCTTTGTGAACTGACAAGGAAACGGCACGAACGGCACGTAGTTGCCGTTTGTTAAATCCGAACCATCCGCGGTTGACAGGGAATGATTTGGAAAGATTTCGAACTTTCAGAATCTGTTCAGTCATGATTCCACAACGGGGAACAAACAACGAACCAATTGAGAATCCATATCGATAATTTCCACGGGCTGTTGTTGACAGACTGGTTGAACACGGCTGCACCGATTAGCAAACGCACACGCATTCAACGGTTCATGACCGGTCGGCGGCATGCCCGTAATTGGCTGCAGGCTTTGCCGTCCTTGTCCAATTTGAGGACTGCAAGCCAGCAACGCGGCGGTATATGGATGCTTCGGGTGTTCGAGAATATCCGATGCCCTACCCATTTCAACAATCTCACCGGCATACATCACCGCAACTCTGTCACAAATTTGCGCCATCACATTCAAATCATGTGAAATAAACAGTATAGATAAACCTCGCTGCTGTCGCAGATCATTCAGGATGGCTAGAATTTGTGCCTGGACAGTCACATCTAGCGCTGTAGTCGGTTCGTCTGCAATGATTATGTCGGGATCATTAGCCAATGCCATTGCAATCCCGATGCGCTGTCTCATCCCGCCGGAGAGTTCATGGGGATAGGCATCCATAACACGTTCAGGATTTGGAATTCGGACCTCAGAAAGCAAATTTTCTGCTCGTTCGACAAATACCGAATCGGCGCCTCGACTGTGCGTCGACATGGCTTCTGTCAATTGATGGCCGATTCGATGCAATGGATGCAGACTGGTCAATGGATCCTGAAATATGTATGCAACTCTCCGACCGCGTATGGCTCGTATACCCTCATACGGCAAACTGATCAGTTCCTGGTCTGAAATTCGAACCGACCCGGAAACCACGACGCCCGGTGGAGATGCCACCAGTCGCGTCAATGAAAGAGCGGTTACCGATTTCCCAGACCCACTCTCCCCCACCAATCCAAGACACTCACCGGAGCTGATCGAGAAACTGACATCGCGAACTGCTTTGTTGACCACCTCGCTAACTTCGAAATTTGTCGATAAGTGATTGACATCCATGACAGCTTTACTGGCAGTACTGACAATCGGTGGACTCTGTATCAGGCCGTCGCTTACACGGGTAAGCGGGGAAGGTTTCTCAAGCTGACCTTTGGCCAAACGCGGGTCCAACGCATCGCGAATGCCGTCTCCCAATAGATTTATTCCCATCACAATGAGGAATATCATGATTCCTGGAATAATTGAAGTATGCGGGTTGGTGATCAGCGCGGCTCTGCCTTCTCCCAGCATCGACCCCAGATCTGCTTGAGGAGGTTGAGAACCCAAACCCAGAAATGAAAGTCCCGCGGTTTCCAGAATCATCCAACCGACCGTGGTTGAGAACGCGATGATGATCACCGAAGCGACGTTTGGGAGCAATTCGAAAACCAGAATGGAGATATCACTTCGACCTGACAATCGGGCAGACTGGATAAAATCGGCTTGGGCAAGTGTAACCGCTACACCGCGGACATTTCGTGCAAAAAAAGGAATGTTCACAACTGCGACCGCTATGAGCGCGTTCATCAGTCCCGGGCCCAAAGCGGCGACAATTGCAAGTGCGAGGAGAATGTATGGAAATGCCATCAGAATGTCGACTGAACGCATGATCAAGGAATCAGTCCGACCTCCCATATAGCCAGCTACAATACCTAGCAAAGCGCCAAAAAAACCAGCGATGAACGCAGCCGCTAGCCCGACTGCTAGACTCAGCTGGGTTCCCCAGAGAAGTCTTGAAAGAAGGTCCCGGCCCAGATGATCCGTTCCTAACAGAGCGTTGTCGCTAAACGGTAAAACAAAACGATTCGGGGTATCTATTGCATTCGGAGGAGCAAGCGGAAGCAGTGGAGTCAGTATTGCCAACAGAATAATGCCAAACAGGACTACCAGGCCCAGACCAGCGAGACGGTTTCTAATAACTTTTTTGACAAACCCAATCATTTTCTGGTTATTCTCGGATCGAGCCAAAGCTGCAGGACATCAACCGCCAAATTGAAAAACACATAACAGAACGCCACAAAAACGACCCCTCCCTGCACCAGTAAAATATCTCTGGTCAGGATCGCGTCAACCAACATTCTTCCTATGCCCGGCCACTGAAAAACGATTTCGATATAAACCGACCCGGATAGCACGAATCCAGCCTGCAGACCCAGCACAGGAAGAATTGTGACAACAGCTGACCGAAAGGCATGACGTGTAACGACTCGAAACTCTTTGACGCCTTTGGCTCGGGCCGTCCTGATATACTCAAGCCTCAGCACTTCCAACATGGTGGAACGAGAGAGTCGGGCAATCACTCCGGTCGCCACAAATGAAAGAGCTAACGCCGGCATGATCAGATGACGAATCAGGTCGACAAAATCCCCTCCTCCATATATTGAAAACATACCCGAAGCAGGCAGCCACCGCAACTGGACGGTGAAGAAAACGATTAGCATCATGCCAAGAAAAAAGGACGGTACGGAGATGCCAATCAACACGACAAACGTAATCAGTTTATCGCTGATTTCGTACTGTCTGGAGGCTGAGATAATTCCTGCCAGGACTCCCAAAAAAGAGCACAGTAAATACGCTGTACCGGACAATATGAGAGTCGCATTGAAGCGTTCGAGAATTTCATCCAAAACCGGTCTGTTCAAGGAAAAAGAACGACCAAAATCGCCTTGCGCCAGATTGCCAAGCCAGATGAAATACCGCTGTACTAGCGGTTTATCCAGGCCGAGTTTGGCATTAAGGTTGGCAACATTCTCAGGTGTCGCATAAGATCCCAGTATCGCCGTGGCCGGGTCCCCTGGGATCAGCGACATGATGAGAAAAACGATGGCGGTGATTCCAATCAGAACTGGAATCATCGAAATGAGACGTCTTACTATATAGCGCAACATAGATGAACGCCCAAAAACTGAATAGAACTACAGGACGAATGAAACATCGTCCTGTAGTTTAATGGTTTTGTCTGGAGACTTCTTTCTCTATTGTTTGGAAACGTCTTTCAACAGCAGCAGAAAAGACGGTTGCAGCGAGAAATTCTTGACTCTGTTGCTAGTCACTGCATTCTGTTTCCAATTCGCCACGAATACCCACGGCGCGTCATCCCGGACAATTTCCTGCATTTCCTTATAGAGCCGTGCACGTTCAGACTGGTCAACTGAAGAACGGGCGGCTTCAAGCAGTTCATCCACCTTGGGGTTCGAGTAATAACCTGAATTGAATCCACCCTTCTCAGGCCACGCTTCGGTTCGCAGCGCAAGATACGGAAGAGTATCCGGGTCATTGGTCATCCATGCCATCTCAGCCATATCTGCCTTGCCTTCCAAACCGGGATTCACTTCACCCAGAAAGGTATTCCATTCAAATGTCTGAATTTCGACATCAAATCCGACAGCGGCGAGATCTGCTTGGATTGCAGTACCCATAGCAACTGGATCCAGCATTCCTGAACCGCCTTGAGTGACATAGAAAGTCAGTTTTGCATCAGAAACACCCGCTTCTTTCAACAGTGCTTTCGCCTTCTCTGGATCATATGGATAGGGCTCCAATTCTTCGTTATAGGCCCAAGCAAATGCTGGTGGTGTCGGACCCGCGGCAATAGCAGCAGTACCTTCCAGAACGTCCTCAACAATCGCTTTCTTGTTGATTGCATAGTTTGCAGCCTGCCTGACCAATTTGTTGGAGAATGGACCTTCTTTCGCGTTCAGAATCAAGAACCAGACATGAGGACCTGCTTGTTCGACGACAGTGAAATCGCTCCCTGAAAACCGCGACAGGGAAACCGGCGGCACTTCAACCATCATGTCAATTCCGCCCGAAAGCATTTCCGCAACTCGCGTATTCCCATCCGTAATCGGTCGAAAAACCACCGCCTCGGTACCCGCGGTACCATCCCAGTAGTTATCGTTACGCAACAGGATAACGCTTTCGTTGGCCTTCCAAGATTCAAACTTGAATGCACCTGTACCGACAGGATTGCGTCCAAATTCGGCGCCGCTTTTCTGAATGGCAGCAGGCGAAGCAATTAGACCCGTCGGATAGGCCAAGTTCGACAGAAATGGGGCATAGGGTGCGTTAAGCGTGAAGCTGACGGTATCCGCGTCTACGGCTTCAACGTTTTCTATGGCCGAAAAGAAAAACGATAGTGGAAAGGGCCCGGTATCGTGATAAGGATGATTCTCGTCCAGCATTCGGTCAAAGTTGAACTTCACGGCTTCAGCGTCAACCGCTGTGCCATCATGAAACGCAACATCTGAACGCAGTTCAAACGTGTAAGTCATACCGTCATCACTAATCGTCCAACTATTGGCCAATGCCGGTTCAACTTCCAAAGTGCCATCTTTATAGCGAACCAGACCGTCATAGAGATTCATTAGAATTCGAAAATCATTGACTGCGGTTACTGTTGCCGGGTCCAATGATTTGGGTTCTGCAATCTGTCCGACAACCAGCACGTTGTCGGCAGTTTGCGCGAATATCCCCATGCTAACCAATCCCAGTGACAGCACCAAGACAATTTTCGCTGTTAAGGTGCGAAAAACCTGTGTGATATTGAACATTACAATTTTCTTCGTTGATATGGTAATAATCGATTAGACGTATTTATTATGATAAATATTTATCATAATAAATTATAAAATTCAAACTTTAGTTACTTTGCACTCACAGCGACCAAGAATTGGACAATGACATTTTCTATGCTCACTTTTGAACCAGCGACGCAAACCTTGGCAGGAGCATCTGCGACAGGCAACTTATGTGTGGGTGGCTGGGTGTTGCGAGCTGATTCAAGTGCGGGGATATCAGCATCTCAGGGAGCCAAGCCAAGCACTTTGTGGGGAGAAGACGTAATTGATCAGATGGCTAAAGGCGTCAATGCTGACGACGCGGTTCAGAAAATCGTCTCAGCCGATGAAGGCAGTAACTACCGACAACTAGCCGCTCTAGACGTCAAGGGAGTGGGAGGCATTTTCAGTGGTTCCGAAAATTTGCCGATCGTTGATCACATCGTTGAGACAAATTTGGTTTTGGCGGGTAATATTCTCATGAATGACCGCGTGCTTTCGACGATGAGAGACAGGTTTATCGAATCAACTGGAGAAATTGCGAATCGACTCATCGACACGTTGGAGGCTGGATTTGAAGTCGGCGGAGATCGTCGGGGCATAATGTCGGCCGCTCTTTTGGTGGTGAATCAGGCTCTCCCTCCATTGTCGTTAAGAATTGATTATCACGAAGCCCCACTCCAAGCCTTGCGTAAGTTGTTGGCCAAGACACAGGAAGTAGAATATCAAGATTGGTTAAGCCAATTGCCTACCAGAATTCAATCTTAATTCAATTTTTTTCCATTTTCATAGGGTGTGAGCGTTTTTTTCGTTTTCGCTTCCGCTGCCGAAAATCGTTATAAGACAATAAGCTATTGATTCAGATTTCCATTCAACTATGATTAAT
>JAJDXD010000162.1 GCA_022823405.1 Gammaproteobacteria bacterium | reverse complement strand
AGCCGCTGCTACCAAGTGGGTTGTACGCAACTATCCTGAGCATGCGACTGAAGGGGTATTACCGGTGGCTGCCGAAACGTTCGATGGCGAGTTGAACGACATCAACGGGTTTCATGTAACTGATGAACACGTGATTTCAGCCATTGAAAGTGCCACTCCCGGGCCAATCGAACTAGGTAGCGTTGGAGGTGGCACCGGCATGGTCTGTTACGATTTCAAAGGTGGTAGTGGCTCGGCATCGAGAAAAGTTGAAGTGGGAGAGTCTACCTATACAGTGGGTGTGTTCGTGCAGGCCAATTTTGGTCGCAGGAAAGACCTTGTAATCGCAGGCACACCTGTTGGAAAGGATCTTAAAGGTGGCGAGGTCCGCTCTAAGGGAAAGGGATCTGTGATTGCGATTTTGGCAACTGATGCCCCTCTATTGCCTCATCAGCTTAAACGTCTGTCGCGCCGAGTTGTTTTGGGCATCGGTCGAACCGGAACTATTGGTAACGATGGGTCGGGTGACCTGTTTTTAAGCTTTTCTACGGCGAAACCCATCAATTCGGATGATGGGATGATGATCTGGCTTCAACTGAGTAATGAATTATTGGACCCTTTGTTTGAAGCAGTTGTACAAGCGACAGAAGAATCAGTGGTCGATTCGATGATTGTCAATGAAACAATGATTGGTTGTGATGGCACAACAGTTTACGCTCTCAGACACGACAAACTACGTCATTTGCTACAGGGAAATTGATCGCTGACAGTTCAGATTGCTGAGGCAAAGAAATCTGGTCACGCTGGATTCTATAAATCCTCAAGAATCCGACTTGCTGCAACCGCTCGAATTCTATCGCTTAATGCAAACGTCTTTTCACCTGGATAAATTACATCTATTTGACTCAAGTCAAGATTATCGAGAGCGATTCTCATGGATGGAGTAATTGCAGGTGCGGAAGTACGCTTCACCTCAAATCCTTTGAGTCTACCTCCTTGCTGTATCAGCAAGTCAATCTCAGCCCCGGCATGTGTAGCCCAAAAGTAGCTATGTCGGTTCTCAACCTGTAAAGCTTGTAAAACGTTTTCAATGATGTAACCTTCCCAAGACGCGCCAACTTTCGGGTGTTTGACCAGTTCTTCTCGACTCTTGATTCCAAGCATGGTATGCAGCAGGCCTGAATCACGAAAAAAAACTTTTGGCGATTTGACCTGTCTTTTCCTGATGTTGGCAGCCCATGGTTTTAGGCAGCGGAGCATAAACGTTGATTCCATCACATCAAGGTATCGACGAACAGCAGTGTGTGAAATTCCAAATGCCCGTGAAAGTTCAGCACCATTCCAAACCTGTGCATGATAGTGTGCCACCATTGATAAGAATCGGTCGAGAGTTGCACTGGCAATTCCGATTCCAAATTGAGGGATATCGCGTTCCAAGAAAGTTCGGATAAACTGATTTCTCCAGCGGTAACTTGATTCATCATTCTGTGCAGTAACTGATAACGGAAACCCACCGCGAAACCAGAGTTTATCGAATTCATTGCGATCAACCTCTGACATGGAAATTCCCGGTAGTTCGTAGTAGGCAATACGTCCAGCCAAAGATTCGCTACTCTGCTTCAGTAGAGAAGGGGTAGCACTTGCGAGAATCAAGAATCTAGCTTGATTCGGTTTACGGTCAGCTAATACTCGAAGTACAGGAAATACCTCTGGAAGTCTATGAATTTCGTCAAGAATTATGAGTCCGTGCAATGGCGACAGCGCAAGCATCGGATCAGAAACTTGAGCAAGATCAATGGGTGACTCGAGATCAAAATGATGTGTTTGATCACTCCCTTGCCGCACTAGCATTTGAGCTAGAGTGGTCTTGCCAACTTGTCGAGCTCCGATCAATGCGACAACGGGAAACTGCTCCAGCAGGCTCTTTATGTTTGCCAAATGAGACTCTCGTTCAATCATCTGTTGATACTACTCAAACTTCAATGGAATCAGTCTAGAAATTCATCTCTATTTACAGTTGTTAATCCAAGTTAGATGGCCCGAAGGCCGCAATTAGAATTGTAAATTGAGAGAAAATTTCAATATACCTTGAAATATGAACAGATTATATTCAAATATCAAGGTAATTTAATCTGATCATTGTTTCCAACCGGTATCGGCGGTTTAACCGGGATTTTCTGAACCCTTTATTTGAAGCAGTTGTACAGGCGACTGAAGAATCGGTAGTCGATTCAATGATTGTCAATAAAAAATGACCGGTTGTTGCGGCACAACAGTTTACGCACTCGGACACGACAGACTGCGTCATCTGCTACAGAAAAAATGATCAACGACAGTTCTGATTGGCAATGAGCGCTGTTCAGGAGCTGTCGAGTACAAAATTGATTGGAACCTGGACAACACCTTGAGTTGATTGTCCATTTTTTCGGGCAGGTTGGAATCGCCATCGCTTCACCGCCTTTCTGGCGGCTTTGTCAAGCCTTGAGTAGCCGCTCGATTCAAGGATCTTAACTTCCTTTGCTCTACCTTTGCGATCAACAATCACGCGAAGAATGACTCTTCCCTGCTCATCATTGACACGGGAGAGGTAAGGATAGCGAGGCGCTTGATTAGACAGTCCTTTAATTCCGTATTTCGGCCCCACATCAGATGTGATGCCGCCAAGATTAGTTATTTGGGTGATGGTGTTTGCCGTATCCTCATCGTTGCTGTTCACCGTTTGCTGAACTGGGTCTAGGGATGCAACTTGGTACTTTTCTTTCGGGATTGAATTCTCATCAGTTTCTGCGAAGTCAGTGCTATGCGGTGATTCTTGAATCGTTAAAGGACTGGAGTTATCGGATCCTGGCGAATTATCATCTGTTGTTTCCGAAACTGTTTCATTCCGCTTTGTTTCGGATTCGTCTATTTCAGGTTCGATTACTTGCTCCGTGATTGAATATTCAGGTGCGTCGGTTTGGCTTAGAGGTTCATTCTCCAATGGTGTCTTATGGGTGGCATGAATCTCCTCTCGAATTGGAGTTGGTTCTAGTTCTGGTGTGGCATAAGCCATTTGAATTGTGGCAGATTTTTCGGAATCGCTGAGCCATGAATCATTCAGATCAACAGCCTTTGCGTCTGAAACCTGTTCATCCAGTTCTGGTGTGTAGATGGGGGGTGATGTCACCCGGTTAGCTACCGGATTAAATTCGGAAGTGACGGGCTGAGGTTTTGCCGCTGCCTGATTAGCAACTTGCTGTATTGGTACTGCCAGTTCAGCAAATTTTGTGATCTGGACTTGACTTTCAGATTTGATGACTTTTTCAGTTGTTGGTTCTTTCAATGAAACTTGATCGAAATTGACAGATACAGGGTCTGTTTCTTCCGTGGACCAAATTCCCGCAAGCTCATCAGCATCTGAAATATCAGCAGATAGTTCCGTACCTGACTGCACAGGTAAGTCTGCTCCTTGGGCCGATGTAATGTCCAAATTCGGTTGAAGTTCAGAGTCCGTGATGTGCTGAATTTCATCCTCAAATCCCGTGTAGGCAATTTGAGAGGTATTTGAAGGTGTCTCATCAGTGAATTGCTCGGCAAATGCGGTTTCAGTCTCAAGGCTGGAAGTCGAGACAGTCTTGTCCGTGATGCGTTCGTCATTAATATTCTTAGGTGGTGAATGCTGCACAACTTCAATTGCAGTGACCGAGTCAGAATGAGACGAATCAGTGATGCCTGCATGCTGAATCTGAGACTCCACGATTTCTTCAGGTGATGATCCCGTCGGTGGTGGTTGATCGAGTTTCGATGGTGCAGGCTCCACTATGCCGGAGGAAAAAATCCCCGCAAGCTCATCGGTGAATTGCTCGTCATCAATAAATTCAGGTGGTGAATGCTGCACAATTTCAATCGCAGTGACCGAGACTGGTTGTGACAAGTCAGCGATGCCCGCGTCCTGAGACTGAGACTCGACGATTTCATCAGGCAGTGACCTTTTCGATGGTGATTGATCGACTCTTGTTGTAGCGGGCTCTCTAACATCCGCGGGCCAAATTCCAGCAATTCTGTCAGCATCCGAATAATCGACTGCTATGTCCGCACTTGCCTGCATCTGTAATTGCGGAAATTCAATCGGAGTGATGATTGAAATTAAATCTTGATCTGATTCTAATATGTGCTCAATCTCATTGTCGATTCCTGAATTGATCACCTGACTGGCAAGATTCTCAACTGGTTCTGTCAAATATAAATCCCGCTCAATTACAGACTTTGGATGCATTGGTTCCTCTTCAGCCTTAACAAACGCAGATTCTATTGATTCCAACTTATCTGGTTCAGGCAATTGTTCGGTACTCCGTGAAATGTCACCAGATTCGGTTCGGACCTGCGGGACTTCTGCGTCAGGGATTTCTTTTGTTACCTCTATTTTGATAATAGGTAAAGGTGGTGGTTGATCAATGTCGGAAATTTCCGTTGGATGATTCGCGTCTACACTTGCGACTGCTGCTGAAACCAACTCATCGGACACTTCATTGGTTGAATCGGTGGAATCCTCAGCAAGTTGAATAAGATCAATTGAATTGGTTTGAGTCCCTGAATCAAACGATTGATAAAGAGCAGATTCGACTGATTGACTCGCTGCCGTTCCAATAGCATCGGAAACTTCCCGAACCAGAGACACCCGAATCGGATTAACAAATTCCAAATGGACCGGCTTTGAACGAATCGCTGAGACGAAAGTTGCCGCGAGTCCTGCGTGTACTACTAAAGACAGCAGTACACATAGTAAAAATCGTTGAGTACGATTGTTCTGCACCTGTTTTACAACCTGTTTCTGGGAATCACGAAAAGTTCATCGTCCATCTTGCCGAAATGTGCATCAATTCCATAGCATTGCATTAAATTTTGAGCGGACAAAACTGTAGCAGCATCTCCTTCCGATGTGACTTTGCCCTCGAACAGCAATGTAAGCCTGTTGCAGTAGCGTGCAGCGATGCTTAAGTCGTGCATGACAACAACGACACCGGCTCCCTCTGCAACCAACTCCTGAAGCTTGTCCATTACATCCAACTGGTGAGCCGGGTCGAGTCCGGCGATGGGCTCGTCAGCCAAAAGAATCTCCGGCTCCGTCGCCAATGCTCTGGCAAGCATTGCACGGGCCTGCTCACCGCCAGACAGTGTTGTGACAGGTCGTCTTGCGAACTGAAGAACATCGCAGGTTTGCATGGTCTGATGAACAATTTCCCAGTCTGTAGCGGTTGGTCGTTGCCACTGTCCAAGGTGAGGCATTCGACCCAACATGACAAGGTTTTCGACTGAAAGCGGCCAATAACTTCGACTGTTCTGTTCAAGATAGGCGACCTTTCTGGCGACTTCCTGACGATTTTGTCGGTCAACCATTTTCCCGTCGAAAGAGACTTGTCCGGATTCAACCGCTTGGAGTCCGCTCAAAGCACGCAGCAGTGTGGTTTTTCCAGCACCGTTCGGACCAATCAGCCCAATCAACTGACCTTGATGAACACTGAACGACAGGCGCGAAAGAATGATTCGTCCGCGACGCGAAACGCTGATGTTGTTCACACTAAGCATACTCATACATACTGATGCCTCATGCGTAGTATCAACCAAAGAAAAATCGGTGTTCCAATCAGAGCAGTGAAAACACCAAGTTTCAATTCCACGCCCAATGAGATCAAGCGTACTGCCACATCCGAAAACAGCAGCAAGATGGCACCCCCCAGTGCGCTCGCAGGAAGCAGGCGGCTGGGTCGGTGACCTACAAAAGGGCGAATCAGATGAGGAACCACCAGCCCAACAAATCCAATTGCACCTGCTACGGCGGTCGCGGCACCGACAGACGCGGTAACGCCCAGAATAATTTTCAGTCTTACACTGCGAAGATCGATGCCCAGTGTGGCTGCGGTATCTTCGCCTAGCGACAAAGAGTCAAGTGCACGGCCAAGCGTTAGAACAAGTGCCATACCAGCCAAAATAAATGGGGCAGCAAGCCAGATGTGCTCAAAACTGCGATTGGCTAACGACCCGAGCAGCCAAAACACGATTTCAAGCGAAGAAAATGGATTGGGTGCAAGATTCAGAGCGAGTGAGGTCAATGCTCCTGCCATGGTTGAGACAGCAACGCCGGCGAGTATCAGGGTTAAAGCTGAGCTTTCTCGACCCGCGATGGCCATCATGACTGCTACCCCGATACTGGCGCCCAGCATGCCACCAAATGGAAGAATCCATACATACATGGCCGAAAGTCCGAAGTAAATGGTAATGACCGCTCCCAGCGCAGCGGATGCGGATACCCCAATCAGACCCGGCTCTGCCAGTGGATTTCTTACATATCCCTGCATTGCAGCTCCACAAAGACCCAGTGCAGCGCCAATCAACAATCCAAGCAACGCACGTGGCAGTCGTATCTCCTGCACAATCACCGCTGCCGTACTCGGTTCAACGGACAACAAGGCGTAAAGCATGTCGACAGTCTTGATTCCTGCTGGACCGACAGACAGTGAGCAGATAAAGGCAATCAAAGTCAGTGCTGTTAGTACAAGCATGAGCGCACGGTAGCTCAATGTCGTCTTATGGGTGTGAACGTTCATTGAACCGACTGTACAACCTCAATGCGAAATTCAGTGAGTAGGCGAAGTGCATCCGAAACAAAGGGTGTTCCACAAATCCAGATTTTCCCCGGAATGTTGACTGTGGGAACGTTCTCGAAGGCTGAGCGAAGAGCCGGATGATTTGGGACTTCGTAAGCGAGGGAATTTTGCTCGTAATCCGAGGCTGTCATCAAAGCGTCCAGCGGGTGAATAACCAGTGCTTCAAGAGGTAGATATTGATTGCCAGAAATCCCAAGATCGACTGCTAGGTTGTTAAATCCCGCCATCTCGAGTATGTCAGACTGCAGAGTACGCTTTCCAGTGGTGTAACCATTAGCTTCGTAAATCAGTATCTTCGGTCGAGGTTCATGAAATGGTGCACTCACCTGATTCAACTCAAAGTCAAATTGTCGTACCACCTCCCTGCCACGATCCGGAACACCAATTGCATCAGCGACCGTCTGAATGTTTTCACGGATGTCTTCCAAAGTGAGAGCGACAGGAACGCTCAACACCTGATATCCAAGACTCTTGAGAATCAGAATGCTGGGACTGCCAAACTGGCTCGTCAGAATCAGATCGGGTTTCTGCAGCACCAACTCTTCTGCTAAACCGTGATTGACAGGGTAAGGTCTGGCGGATTCCGCCATCATTGACATGTCCGGATTACTCGCAAAGTAGCTCAATGAAACAATGCGTTCCGGTTCTGCAAGCAGCATCAGCAACTGGTCAGTACAAAGGTGCGTTGATGCGATTCGTTCAGGTCGTTGTTCGGCGAATGTGTATTCACCAGCAAACGACAATATTGTGAACAAGACTGCAGTTGTCGTTCCGAGCCGAATTGTTTTTGATGAAAGCATGATTCAGATTCAGTTTCAGATCACTCCAAGCACCGTATCGATCAAAAATCGTACTTGACTCCTATGTGAAATGACCTCTCTGCAACACCGTAACCGCCTACTTCCTCGTAGTCGGTTTTATTGAATAGGTTATCAATTCTTGCGGTCAATTGACTATTGGGGGAGATTTGCAGATTCGCACCGAGGTGAGCGAGCGTAAATCCGTCTAATTTGACTGCCCCTGTATCCAACTGCGAGCCTGTATGCTGAACATTGAGGTTTATGTTACCCGGGTAGCCAAGAATCTGGATGTTCTTATTGATATTAAGACTGGCGGTTCGAGTCGGACGTCTGACCAGTTTGTTCTTATCTGCGTCAACACCATCGCTATGTGTAAGCTGAAACGCAATATCGTAACCATCTCCAAACTCCCCCCGAGCAGATAATTCCAACCCTTTGATATGCGAAACACCAGTCGAATTTCTGGCCTGGTACACGCTGGGGTCAGAATCGCCAATTTGACAGCCCGAAACGCAGTTGAAGATGGTAATGAGATTCGTAATCTTGTTATAGAAATAAGTAGCGTCGAGCGTGAATCTGCCATCGCCGATTTGATTTTCAATACCGATATCAAAACCCTTACTTGTTTCCGGTTTGATATCAGGATTGGGTTGCCACTCCGTTGTCCATCCGTAAATATCCTGAATTGTTGGATTTTTTGTGCCAGTACCGAAACTTCCATGGAAACGAGTTTGTTCATTTAGAATCCAAGCACCGGTTACTCGATAGGTATCCCGACTGTCAAATACGGCATCTTCGCTGTCATCAACTCGTCCGCTTACTGAAAAGAATCCTGTATCGTCAAAATTAAGACGATGTTCAAGCACTGCACTGCGAAGCTTCAGCTTGCCACCAACAGGGTGGCTCAAAGCACCTGAACTGACTTCAGAAATTTTTCGTTCAGCAGCGAATGTAGTTGAGTGCTCAATATCAAATGCCTGGTAGTTTAGTGTTCCTTGGTAAGAGAACTTTCTGCTTTTACCGCGGCTAAGCGTTGTCTGACTGCCGTCTTTAAAGTCTCTTCTTTCGTGTTTTGACGCTGACAGTGAAATTTTGTGTGTGATCGGGTCATCGTCTTCGTTGTATTTCACCGTGGTGCCGAGGACTCTTTTCCTGTCTTTTCCCAAGTAGTTGTTTGTCCCACTAAAAAAAGGAGATGCCTCACCACTGTAATCGTCATATTCGCCTTCTGAATTAATGCCAATGAAGACAGCAGAAAGATTGAGATTTTCCGCGATCTCGAGCCCCGACTTGAGGTGCATGTATTGATTCTTGTATCCGTCTCTTTCTGAATTGTGAGTTCTGGAAGTTGCACCTTCCGATTCAGAATGACTAGCGGTAATTGCTGCATAAAAATTATCATTAGCAAACCCGACATAACTCTTGGTTTTTTTAGTACTTAGAGTTCCCAGTTCTGCACTTACAGAAGCTTCAACACCCTCTTCGGGTATGGGCGTTGTAATGCTGATTACACCGCCAATTGTCTCGCTGCCATGAATTGAACTTTGTGGGCCACGCAGAACCTCAATCGATTGAAGGGAGGATACTGGCATGTGCTGCAGTTGGAATTCATCACCACTAAATGGATTTCCCATGTCCAGACCGTCTATCAGCACAAGTGTGTGATTCGCCTCTGCACCGCGAATTCGAATGCTGGCATTGCCTCCGCCAGCACCAGATTGGCTGACAGCAACACTCGGAACTTCTCGTAGAATTTCATGCAGAAATTCCGGTTGCCGCTGTTCAATTTCTTCTTCATTGAAAACAGTGACGCTGCTGCCAATCTGTTTGGTCGGGATGGAAATCCGACTGGCGGAAACGACCACTTCTGGTGTCGTCGTTACGGTAGCGGTAGACTCGGATTGTTCATTATCTTCCTCCGCCTCAGACATTTCGTCTTGAGCTGGGATTGAAAGGGAAGTTAACGCCAGGCACAGGCCTACAATCAAGCCGAAAAGTGCTCTGGCGAGTCTCGATGAGAACAAGTGGTATTGGCAGGACATTGGATCGCCTCTCTGTGAAAGTTGAAGATTGATCGCAGAAGGGCAAAAGCCTAGACTCAGCGCGAGCATTTTCCTTGAGTTCAGTAAGTTGACCCAAGGATTTTGCTGCGATGAAATTGGAAGGGAGTCCCATATTTCGGTGCCCTTTTGCAGTTAACACAAATTGGCGCGCCACCGAAAACGGGTATCCGCTCCACCAGAACACCCCGTTCGGTGGTTGGGTAACGCTAGCAATGGCAGGTTTCCTGGCTTGCGGGTCGATGCTTGTGCTCTGCCTTCCCAGTTACCCAGTGGCTCAATTGAGCATTTGCTCTCCGCATACAGTTGCGGGGGCAGCCAAGGATTCAGCAAATTGCCTGACCTTGTTCCATATCGCTTCCCATTCAAGGGAACCAATGCTGACTCGAATTATACTGACTCGATATTTCAGTTCAAGTGCAATGTGAGACCTCGGAAATTCATATCAGTGAGTGTGCCGATGAACTAATACATAATGACGCAGACTTTTCCCTTACTACATTCCAAATTAATTCTAAAGCTGTCTTTTTCATCGGAGTCGTCTAGGATTGA
Organism: Gammaproteobacteria bacterium; assembly: GCA_022823405.1. Taxonomy (GTDB): domain Bacteria; phylum Pseudomonadota; class Gammaproteobacteria; order Arenicellales; family JAJDZL01; genus JAJDZL01. The sequence goes on along the minus strand of JAJDXD010000162.1, from coordinate 28,288 downwards.
AAGCTGCCTCGTTAATGATTCAGGGAACCGGATCAGATGTCGGTAAATCTGTCATCGTTGCTGGGTTGTGTCGGGCTGCGAAGCGACGCGGGATTCGCGTGGCACCTTTCAAACCTCAGAACATGTCGAATAATGCCGCCGCTTGTCCAACAGGTGGTGAAATCGGGCGAGCCCAGGCACTTCAAGCTCAAGCCGCCGAGATTGAAATGTCAGTAGACCTGAATCCAGTGCTTCTCAAACCGCAGTCTGATAAGGTGTCTCAGGTCGTGGTACACGGCAAGGTTATTTCTAATTTGGATGCGAAAAATTACATTACCCATCGATTGTCACTTTTGAATCCGGTGATGGAGAGTTTTCGAAAATTGACTGAAACATTTGAACTGGTTTTTGTAGAAGGTGCAGGCAGTCCAGCGGAAACTAATCTGCGGGAAAGCGATATTGCTAATATGGGGTTTGCCCGAGCTGCAAATGTACCCGTTTGTTTATTGGCAGATATAGAACGCGGTGGGGTTATTGCATCTTTAGTGGGTACCAAAGCAGTATTGGAGAAGGCAGATTCGTCTCTGGTTAGAAGTTTCATCATCAATAAATTTCGAGGAGATGTTTCGCTCTTTGACCATGGCAGGCGGGACATTGAAGTTAGAACGGCATGGCCTTGTCGCGGCGTGATTCCTTGGCTGAAATCCGCCCGGAAGTTGCCTCAGGAAGATGCCGTTGTGAGATCTCAACTATCAGAAAGCGAGCCGGAATCTGGGATCAGAGTTCTGAAAATATCGGTACCAATGCTCTCTCGAATTGCAAATTCCGACGACTATGATCCCTTGCGTCTGGAGCGCAATGTTGATCTTAATTTTGTGCCTCCAGGCAATTCGATTCCGCGGGATTCAGATGTAATCATCATTCCAGGAACAAAATCCACTCTGGCAGATCTGCGATTCCTGAAAATGCAGGGATGGAATCACGACATCATTGCCCACGCCAGAGCAGGTGGTGCGGTGGTCGGATTGTGTGGTGGGTATCAAATTCTGGGTCGGAAAATTCGCGATCTGCACGGTGTCGAAGGACCTCCGGAAGAAGCGGATGGTTTGGGCTTGCTAGAAGTTGAAACTGATATGCTTGCCAGCAAAACGGTGCGTTCGCTAAGTGGTGAGTGTCTGGTAAACGGACAATCTGTCATTGGATATGAAATTCATATGGGCGATACAACTGGTAAGGATACCCATCGCAGATACATTCGAACCACAAATGGTGAAGATGGTGCAGTTAATCTGGAAGGGAATGTAGTGGGTTGCTATGTACACGGCCTGTTTTGGAGCGATGCATTTCGTGTAGCCTGGTTGAACCAGCTTCAACAGGGTACGGCATCAGATTTACATTATCGCAATACCGTAGAAATTGCACTTGACAACCTGGCTGAGGATCTGGAAAACGCATTGGACATCGATGCGCTTTTAAAAGATGCCAATTTCAGTTAAGCAATTCAGATCGAGTCGACGAATTCGCGGTGAAATCGGTAATAACCGTTTGACACAACCGCCAAGTGGTCTTTCAGGTGCTGATGAAGCGCTGGAAGTTGATGGAATGGAACGGCTGGAAATACGTGGTGTTCGCAGTGATAGGGCATATTCCAGCTCAGTAGTTTGATTGCTGGATTGGTCAGGGTTGTGCGGGTGTTGCGCAGCATGTTGTCTGACAATTCGCAGCCAGCGTGTTCAGCGTGCAAGAATAGCCGTAGTCCAACTGTGCCTAATATTGCCGGTATGATCCAGTAAAAGAGGAATATTGTCGTCTCGAACAGAACTGAGGCGCCAAATATGGCAAGATAGAGTACCAAATGCAATCGCGCTTCAAGAATGATCGTCCTGTGACTCGATTCAGCGATGAAGTCTTCCGAAACGCTGCCTAGAGAGTGTTGCACAATTGTGCGCAACTGTGCCCACCAATAGGCACCTAGACCGCACATCGCCCACAAATACCGTGGAAAGGTCGCTGGCTTTGGCGTTAGAAGTTCCGGATCACGCTTTGGATCGTTTGTATACCGGTGATGTGCAAAGTGAAAGTTGCGAAAGTAGTTCGCAGGCAGCATGATCAAAAATCCAATAACAGTCGCCACGAGATCATTCGCAGTTCGGTTTCGAAAGGCAGTTCTGTGAATGCACTCATGCAGAGGTGAGAACAAAAACATCAGAAAGATTCCGTAAACGATCCATGCGGGCAACAGCCACCAGCTGAATTCTGCAAGCGAAACCATCGTTGCCCCGATAGCAATCAGCGCAATATGAGAAATGAGATGGACAGTCGCATCCATATTTGAGCGTTGGCTGAGTTTTCGAATCAGCGCGGGCTCAAGTAATTTTTTTCGGTATGCAAAATCGTGCATTTGTGCCTGTTTTGAATGCGCTGACAGCTGCTGCGCGAGAAAAATAACCTTCGACTGATTTGCAATGCATATGATACAAGTTGAATGGGCAGTGCTCAGTATCCTGTCATCTCCAGGTACCCTAGACCGGTAATTGGTTGGTTACTTTGCATTCCACTCACTCTGACCGCACCTTCCCAATAACGAAATGAATCGTCCCTTTCCTGTGCATCAATCAGAGACTCAACGTCGAGTCGTATATTGTGTGATGGAATTTCAATTTTCCAGTGTACGGGATACTCAGACTGATTGTGATTACTTTTCCATACCCTCGCCGGAATCAGAGTAATCTGGTCAGGGGGAATCAGTTCAGATTGACCGCGCTGATCAACCACTACACCGTATTTGAACGTTTCCACTGTAGGATCGTGATTTCGAACCTGGAATAGCATCATCTCGCGCCGGTCATCCAACTGCAGCGAAAACCAGTCCCAGCCGGACTGTCCCTCGTCAAGGACTGACGAGAACCATTCATGGTCCATCCAGCTGTCGCCAGATACCGTTATGCTCTCACCCTGAATTGTGAGCGTGCCACTGGTTCGAAGTCTTGACAGCGAATAGTAGTAGGATGCGTTTCCAGGTATCGTGCTTTTTCGGCTAACACCGCGTTCTCCATGAAGCACAGCGGGTTTGGCGCTATCAAGATGAAGACTGAAAGAAAAATCATCGGACTCCGATTTGATGCTAAGTGTCAAGCAGCCTGCACATTGTCCCGCAGAGCCCTCAGCGATCCAGTTTTCGACCCAAACTGAAAAGGGTTCCGCACGTACACCTGCCAAATTCAGCGCACCGAGGCTGTAAATCTCATCAGCGAAATACCTCTTCGATTGCACATCCGTTACACCGGCATGTGCCAGATAAGCCTGTGAAGTTGCCCAGTCAGAGTCAAGATTTGGGGAGTCTCTAGATAGTGCACGCCGAAAAACCGTGAACTGATAGCCGAACTGTCTGCCCTCGTTGTTCTTGAGGTTACCCGTGAAGTACCACCACTCTGTTTGAAATTCGGGGTGAGAACCGTGATCTTGAGGAAACTCAAGTAATCTGGACTTTGTAACTGATTCAAAGTGACTGTCAGAACTTTCAAGTAGGACATTTCCCAAAACCGGTTTCTGAAACTGTTCACCGGAATCTTCCAGCTTTGGTGACCAATTCATCAGCCAGACGACAACGCCAGTTGACAGCACAACGAACGTAGCAATTCCGAGTGTTGTTTTCGTTCCCACGAACTATTCAGCCTGCAGATCTTGCTTTGGTGCGCGGTTTGCCAACCACCATGCCGGAACAATTCCAGCTAACAGGGCTGCGATGATTGCAAGTAAAACTGCCTCGATGAGAATTGTGCCATCAATCAGCATTTGCATTGTCCAGCCGTATGATCGCTGATTGACAACCCAAATCAAAAGCCATGACAGCAGCAATCCAACCGGAAGTGATAGCACGCCGGCAATCATCCCCATTACACCGGCTTCGATGCTTGCTGAGGTCCAAATTTCGCGGGAAGTGAACCCAACTGCTTTTTGAATGCGAAGTTCACGTCCGCGGTCGATCTGAATCATAGCCAGAATTGACACAACCGCAATGATCGCAACAATGACTGCAAGACTTCTCAATACTGCGGTAATAGCAAAAGTCTGATCAAAAATCTCCATTGCTGCACCATGCATACCGCCAGCTGTCCAAACTGTCACTCCGGGCGAGGTAATCGCTTGGTTAGCTTCATGTTCCAGTGTCTGTTTATTGGTACCTGGGTCCCCGAAAAGAGCGGCAGTTGTGATCTCGTAGTCGTTAAAGTTCGAAACATATACATCTCGATGGATAACCACAACACCGCGATCGGAACTGTAATCGTAAAACACTCCAACGACTGGCATCTCGATGACAGCATCGTCCCTAAAGAATTCAACTGTGTCACCGAGCGAAAGTTTGCGCTTCCAGGCATATGGTTCGCTAATGATGACGCCCCCGCCCTGAAACCGATTCCAAACATCGGCTGCATTTACCTTAAACCGATATCCATCGAATGCGCGTTCACCATAGTCAACTGCGAAGATACGGGATCGGCCATCAGGTCCCTGTAGCCAGTCCCATTTCGCAACACCGACAGACTCGACTCCCCGAATCATTCTCAGACGATTGATTTCAATTCCGCTCAACTGGCCACCATAATCCTGTGTCGAGACGTAAACATCAGCACGCAAGCGGTCGCTAAGCCAGTCGTCTACAGCAGTACGAAAACTGCTGATCATAACGCCGACGCCAACAGTTGCTGAAATGGCTACACACAGCGCGCAAATGGCGATAGATGATCTTCCGCCGGACATTGACAATGCGCGACTTGACAGTACTCCACGAAGGCCAAAAATTTGTTTTGAAACCACCCGAAAAACCCGTCCCAAAGCCTGAGACAATAGTGGAACCAGGCAAAAGTACCCGATCACGATGAGGTTAATGCTGACAAAACCTAAAGCAATGCTGGTAGGGTACAACCGCATTAACAAGACTCCGACACCAACAAATCCGCTACATGAGATTAGGAAAACAAAAACCCGTTTTCGGGCAGAAGACGGCAGGTGGCGAAATTCAGTACCAAATGATGGCATCAGGTTTTGTGCCTCACGGAGGGCGGGCAGAGCTGCCAAAATTGTTGAGCCGATTCCCAGGCACACCGCCAGGAATATGACCGTTGGCGTCAGAATCGTAATATCAGCTTCAATTGGAAAGTACAGATTGTTGATTGAGCGCTCAACTAAAACGAGCAGAAGCTTGGCGAGTTGACTGCCAATCAAAATTCCGGTGATTGATGCGGCCAGACCAATGGCGGCGGCCTCCAGAGTCAGACAAAGTGTTATCCCAGAGCGCGAAAATCCCAATGCCCGAAGAATCTCAATGGTCGGTCTGCGCCTCATCACAAGAAATGCCATGGTGTTGTAAATTAGAAATATTGCGACCAGTAGTGCGAGCAGGCTCATCGCGGTTAGATTGGTCTGAAATGCATCGGTGATAGAAGTGAGAGAGTGCTGCCGATTGAGCCGACCTTCCAGATGCGTGCCTTGGGGCAGCAGATCTTCAATTTCCTGCAGCACAATATCTCCTGGTGGCAGTTGCAGCTGAATTGAGGAGAGTTGACCTCGCATACCTAGTATGGTTTGCGCAGTTGCTATATCAGTCAAAAATAGCAGTCTGAATGACTGCTCTTGTAAAGGTGTGCTGGTTTCGATCAGTCCAGTGATTCGAAGCTCATGGTTCTTGCGTCCATAACGTAATTTGATGCTGTCCCCGAGTTTGACATCCAGCTGATCCAGTGAATCCGCGGTTGCAAACGTGCTAAACGCTTCAGCCATTAGTTGGTTGATCTCTTCTGAACTTGAAGGGGTGGCATTCGATCCAATGTTGAACCGATAGTAGGCGATCGGATCAATTCCATAGACGGTTGCCGAGCTGTCGTTAATATCGCTGAGTCGAACTCGGCCTTGAACAATGGGTTGTATGGGATATTTTGTTTTCAGTCTCAACTCGCGATAGAGTTGGTCACTTGGCTGCCCTGCGATGCTGTGTGTCGCAGATTCGGCTAATGCGTTACTGGCAGCAAGAAAGCTTTCGCGAGCGCTGTGATTGGTGATATTGACTGCGACGACTGCGGTAACACCTAGTGCGACACCAAGAACGGAAAGTGTCGATTGTAATGGTGCACGAACAACCTCGCGCACCCAGGCAAGCAGTACAGTTTTCAAACTAAGGTTAGCGCATTTCAATTTGCCCGGACCGCAACACGCACTGTTGGTCACATCTTTCAGCCAGTTCCATGCTGTGCGTCACGACAATAACCGTCGATTCACCCCGCGATTCATCCAGTGTGGAAATGACCTGCTTAGCTGAGTCATCATCCAGGTTGCCGGTCGGCTCATCAGCCAGTATCAGGCTTGGTTTATGAACGATCGCGCGTGCGATTGCAACCCGCTGCTGTTCACCACCCGACAGTCCTGCAGGAAATCTTTGGCTGAGATTACCAAGTCCGACACGGTCGAGTGCTTCATTGGTTCGTTGTGAGCGATCAGGTTCACCGTTTAATTCCAATGGCAGCATGACGTTTTCTGCGACTGTCAGGGATTCAATCAGATTAAAGAACTGAAAGACAATTCCGATTTTCTGTCTCCTGAGTAAAGTTCGCTGTCTTTCGTTCAATCCTGAAACATCGTGCCCAGCAATGGAAACTGTGCCGCTGTCAGGCAAATCGATACCAGCGATGAGATTCAGCAGAGTTGACTTTCCTGAACCACTACGCCCGGTTACAGCATGCATCAATCCGGCATCGAATTCTGCGTTTACATCATTTAGAACAACATGATTGTGATCACCTTCGAGATAGGACTTGCTAAGAGCGCGAATTACTACGTTTTGAGACGTTTCAACCATTGATCAACAGGTATTCGACTCCAAACCGCTTTGGGAATATTCGAATTGCAGGAACAGGCATATACAGATTCCGAAACTGGCCTGCTGAGTTGCAGTCATAAAACTGACGAAATTGGGTATGAAACCGTCTGCAAAATGAAGTTTACCCATCTTCCAGACTTGTGATTCCAGACGGTTTATTATTTGATCTCTCTGAATTTGGTCTCGAATGTCGTTTGACCTTCGCTTCCCTGTTTCTTCTTCATGTTTGCAATACCGTACTGTAGCACCATCGCAGCCAATGCGCGACGCACGGGAGTCACCAGACACAAAAATCCAATTGAATCGGTTACAAATCCAGGAGTGATTAGAAGCGCTGCACAAATTAGCAGAAACAGACCTTCAATCAATTCAATTGCAGGTACTTCCTTTCTTCGTAACGACTCAAGAGCCCGGTGAAGAGTCAGTATGCCCTGAATTCTGATCAGCCAGGCGCCAATTACGGCGGTTGCGACAACACCAAAAATCGTCCAACCTGCCCCGATAATTTGGCCGATTTGGATCAGAAGGTAAATCTCTGCCGTTGGAATCACCAGAAAGCAAAGAAAAATAATCGTGAAAGGTTTCATTTGTTCAATATCTCTTTTTTATGTAATCGGCCAGATTTCATCGACGCAGTTGGTGATGTGTTCAATATGCCCCGAAAGTCGATGATCTGCATTGGGTAATATCCTGAGTTCTACATCCGAATAGGATGGCATGTGGCCCATAAACTCTACACTTTGCATTGCCGGTACGACATCATCAAGCCTGCCATGCAAAATTCTAATTGGGCATCCGTAATTCACCGGTTTTCCCATTAGATCGTACGGTTTTGAATCGACTACTGCATTGTATGAGAGGGTGAAATCGTCCTCCATTTCATCGCTTTTGAAAGTCCAGTGCTCTTGTTCGATCCACCGTTGTCTTTCATGTGGCTGAACTTGAAAGAACAGCTGCATCATGAATGAAAATGCGGGAGCAATCAAAACAGCCCCGGCTATGTTCAGCTGTTTTTCGGTAGCAAGCTGTGCGGCGACCCATCCACCCATACTGGAACCAACCAGGATCTTTGGTCGGTCGGGAAAAAGACTCAGTACGAGTCTGACATCTTCGAGTGCCCTGGAGATCGTAAACTCATCAAAGGTGCCATCAGATCTGCCATGGGCCCGCATATCGAACCGAACCCAAGATCGATGGTGCTGCTCTGCCTGATTCCAGAGTGTGATCGACTTATCACCTTCCGCATCCGATAAAAGTCCGTGCAGGAAGAGCCCGACTGGCCCGCTACCAGTATCGCGGCTGATGCCACGCACCAACTGCCCGTCCCGCGCAGGTAGTTCGAACGATTGGGCAGTTCCACTCAATTCAGGTTCCTCAATTCACAATTTGGGGTAGGTGGGAGCAAAATCAACCTTCACCCAATCAAGTCACTTACGATGCTCACCATTTTTCTTGTCAAAAATAACGATGTGTTCGATATTTGGAGTGATTCCAATCCACTCGCCAATGTGGTGATTGTGGTGCGAGTCGGCCAGGCAGTAAAGCATTTCCTCGCTCACAAGTCGAATGCGATAGAGAAAATGTGAGCCCCGAAATGCCTTGTGCTCGACTTTTCCTCTAATTTCGCTTTCATCATCATGAAGAATATCGTCAGGACGTAGCATGATGTCTACTTGATCGCCGACCTGCAGCCGCTCGTCATTCTCGAAGTAATGTGTACCGAATGCGGTACTCAATTTTCTCTCGCCTAGCACAGTTGCCGAAATCAGTGTACCTTCACCAATAAATCGTGCGGTAAATCGATTGCACGGCTGGTGGTAGATATTTAATGGAGTATCCCACTGATGCAGTTGGCCTGATTCCATCACACCAATGCGATCTGCAAGAGCGAACCCTACATCCTGGTTGTGAGTTACCAAAATAGCACTGATTTTTTCCGATTTTAGGACTTCCCGCACCTTCGGTACGAGTTGATGACGGTGTTCGGCATCCAGGCTTGAAAAAGACTCGTCCATCAACAACAGTTTGGGTCTCGGTGCCATAGCGCGTGCAAGCGCGATGCGTTGCTGTTCGCCACCTGATAAGGAGTGGGGGTGACGATCCTCAAATTTGGAAAGGTTGAATAGATCAAGAAGCTCTTTGACACGCTGAAGTTGTGAATCCGGGTGCCACTTACGAATTCCAAACTTAATGTTTTTTGCAACATCAAGGTGCGGGAAGAGCGTCACGTCCTGAAAAACCATACCGACCCCGCGGTTTTCCGGCTCGACGACCCCGTCGGGTGTTGAGATCACTGAACCATTCATCGCAATGCTGCCGTGAATTGGTGTTTCAAATCCCGCAATGCCGCGCATCAGCGTAGACTTTCCACAGCCACTCGGGCCAACAATGGCTCCAATTTCGCCGTCGTCAAGTGAAAGTGTAACGCCAGACACAGCAGTTTTATCTTTGTACCTGAAAGAAACGCTTTGTATGTCCAGAAGAGGAGGAAGCGTTTGTGATTCTGGACTGACAGCGGTAGCGGGTACGGTTTCAGGCATTTCTTCGATGTCGCGTTGTCATTGTTCGATTCAAAAGTATAACGGGTATGACGCCAGTCAGCACAATCAGAATAGAAGTCAGGGCTGCATCATAGAGTCTCTCATCAGAGGCGAGTTCGTAGGCTCGAACCGCCAGGGTATTGAAGTTGAAGGGTCGCAATATCAGTGTGGCGGGTAGTTCTTTCAGAACGTCAACAAATACGATTAGAAACGCCGTCAATAGCGAAGTGCGCATCAGAGGAATGTGCACCTTTCGCAGCACTTCCATTTTTCTATAGCCCAGGCATCGGGCAGTTTGATCCATGCTGGGCTTGATTTTGTCAAGTCCAGTCTGGACCGCATTCAAAGAGATAGCCAAAAACCGTACCGTATACGCAAACAGTAGTGCGAAAATCGAACCTGATAGAATCAATCCAGTGTCAACTTCAAAAACACTCTTGAAAAATGCAATCAAACGGTGATCCATCCATGCTAGCGGGACAATGACGCCGACTGCAATAATAGCACCTGGAATGGCATAACCCAAGCCGGCGACACTGATGAATCCGTGAATCACAATAGCTTCACTCTGGCGTCTGGCATAACTTAACAAGATTGCAAGTGCGACGGCAATCAGTGCTGCAAGAATTGCCAATTCAAAAGAGTGCCAACTCAGACTGATGAAAGAGGGTATATCCCATTCGGCGTCAAAAATCGACCATTTGATGAGAATGAGCGCAGGAATGATGAAACCAAACAACACCGGAACCAGGCAGAACAGCCATGCCCAAAATACATTCGCACCACGCAGAATAATGCGAGTCTGATGCGATTTGCGGCCAGCCGTTTCGTGATACTTCGCTTGTCGACGCGAGTATCTTTCGGTGAAGATCAGCAAAGCGACAAACAGCAACAACATGGTGGATAACTGTGCCGCTGCAGTGAGGTCGCCAAACCCGTAAAAGGTACGAAAGATTCCGGTGGTGAATGTACTGATACTGAAGTACGCAACGGTCCCGTAATCGGCCAGCGTTTCCATTAATGCAAGAGACAATCCAGTGATGATTGCCGGGCGAGCAAGAGGAATGGCTAGTCTGAAAAATCCTTGAATAGTACTGTAACCAAGTGTCCGACCAACCTCAAGGAAACTGACAGATTGCTCCAAAAATGCTGCGCGTGTTAGAAGGTAAACATACGGGTAGAGCACGAGTCCGAGCATGAAAATCGCACCGGATACAGTTCGAATGGAGAAGTAGAGCTGATCGGCCAAAGACTTGCCTAAAGCTTCGCGAAGGAATGTATAGACTGGACCGGCATAATCCAGGACACCGGTATAGGTGTATGCGATGATATAAGCCGGGAACGCCAACGGCAACAGAAGCATCCAGACAAACACACGTTGTCCAGGAAAGGAACAAACACTTGTAAACCAGGCTGCAGGAACGCCAAGAACCAGGGTCAGCACGCTGACACCGGCGACTAGCAGTAAAGAATTAATGACATACTCTGTAAGGACTGTGTCCCACAAGTGAGTCAGAATTTCACTGCTTTCGGCTTCGAAAATCGACGCTGCAATTGTGATTAAGGGTGAAATGATGATGAGGGCGGCTAATGGAGCAGCGACCCCCAACCCGTTGAATTTCCAGGTGTGAAGTGGTGTCATGAATCGATATTCAGGAAGCAGTGACTGCTTCAACACTCAAATGATGGACTGTCTTTGCTGTGATTGACATCAAGTTATATCAACTGGATAAGGCTTACATGATAGGAAGAAAGCAGCACTTAACGGATTCTAGCAGATGTTTGAGCAGTTGCAATTTGGACACAGGTGATTCTAAAGACTTTTCAGCTGGGCCGAAAGGTTGAGCGGTTGGTAAAAATGAAGCGATATGGAATGGACTACTGCGGGTCTGATAAGAAAGGAAACCTCACTTCGGGGTGGACCCCAAAGTGAGGTGCAGAAACTAAACCCTGTGTGTCAAACGAAGTACACTCTGTTTAGCTGTTTGCAATTTTGCAAGAGAAGGAAATCGTGTAAAAAATATTCTTGTTACCTAGTTTCATTTCCAGCCAGCTTTGTCCATCAACTCCACTGCTTTTCTATTGTTCTTTCCAAGGACGGTCATGTTGACATCGTCTGCTCTGAAGCTGCCAATCCCTTTGAGAGAGCTTGAGATGGGTACACCTGGAACTACTGGGTATTCGTGGTTGACATTAGCGTACCAGCTTTGTGAGTCTGTAGTGAGCAGATATTCAATCAAGCGGACTGCGTTACCAACATTCTTCGAATGCTTAACGATGCCGCCACCGCTGACGTTCACATGAGTGCCCCGATCACCATCGCCTTGATTTGGCCAAAAAACACCGACTTTTGCAGCGACTTCGTTATCGGCATCTTTATCGCTGGCAGCGAGCCTTCCGTAATAGTAGGTGTTGGCGATTGCCACATCACAAAGTCCGGCTGCTACAGCTTTAATCTGATCCGTATCTCCGCCAGACGGTGGTCTGGCAAAGTTTTTGACAAATGCAGTTGCCCATTCCAAGGTCTTATCAGGACCGATTGACTCGATCATCGAAGCAAGAAGGGACTGGTTATAAATATTGGAAGAAGATCGGATGCATACACGACCTTGCCATTTCTCATCTGCAAGTTGTTCGTAGGTGCTAAGCTCGTCTGGATTGACTCGGTCTAAAGCGTAAAAAATTGGTCTTGCACGCATCGAGAGTCCAACCCACATGGCGTCTGCATCCTGTAGGTGTTCTGGTGTTGGTTCTATTGAAGCGCTTGGAATTGCCTGCAGCACGTCAGCTTCCTTTGCTCGATTCAGCCGGCCTGCATCCGAGGTAATGAAAAAATCAGCAGGTGTTGCTTCACCTTCGAGTTCGATGCGTTTCAGAAGTTCATCTGCCTTTCCGGTGATCAGGTTAAAGTCAATCCCGGTATCTTCTTTGAATCGCTCTAAAATCGGAAGAATTAATGCTTCTTTTCTTGCAGAGTAGACATTCACCACCTCTTCACTAGCATTAACGATTGTCATGCTTGTAGCTAAAAGAAATCCGGCGAAAGTAAAAGCAAGCAAGGTCCTCAAATGAATTTTCATATCAGTATTCTCAAAATTTTGTGTTGAGTTTGTTTTGCAAATGATAATTATTATCAATAGTGGCATTAATGATAACCATTATCATTTATTTTTACAACATTTATTTATATTATTTTGTTTTTGATTAGGGAGAGGATAACAACTCCAAAATGCATCGGATTGGTCGGTTGAATGAGACCGAATAGAGCGATATTTTCGGTCATTGAGTCAAGTCTTCAATAAAATTGAAACCTGCAGTCAAAATCTCAATCATACGTAACCACCAATCCGATAGCGATTGGCATTTCAAAAGTCTTACTCATTATTTATTTGACATGCTGAAAGTAACTATCAATCACTCTGTTGCTGAACAGATTATTACTTCACTGACAGCGATGCTCCTATTGTTCAGTTCAGCCGTTGTGTTTGCACAGAGCGATGAAGAACTGCTGCCACCGGAAGAAGCTTTTGCGTTCACCAGTGAGTGGAAGGACAATGCCCTGATCGGCCGGTGGCAGATTGCGGATGGTTATTACATGTATGAGGACAAGTTTGCGGTCGAATCTCAAACTGAAGGTGTCGAGATAGGTGAGTTAGTCACATCACCAGGCATCGTGAAAGACGATCCATTCTTTGGTGAGGTTGTAATCTACACCGATAATGCTGAAGTTCAGATTCCTCTAATTGCTGAAACACCGGTCACCGGTGTTTCACTGACGGTTTGGGGGCAGGGGTGTAATGAACCCATTGGCGTCTGTTATCCACCCACAAAATACGAAGCCTCAAATCCGTTGGCGTTAATATCGACGGCGCAGGCACAGGAACTTTCCACGACCGAACCAACTGAATCTGCTGGTGGAATCAGTTCTCTGTCAGATCTGCTATCAGATTTGCCGAGTGTGACTGCGGATGACCTGCTTGAAGTTGATCAGGCATTTCAGTTTGGCGTTGTCCCAGTCGGCGAATCCAGCCTCTTGGTATCCGTCCAGGTTGCTGAAGGCTACTATCTTTACCAAGATAAACTGAACTTCGAAACCACTGGAGACGTCCAGCCACAGGAGCCGAAATTTCCACCTGGCGAAGCCTTCACGGATGAATATTTTGGTGATGTTGTCATCTACCCCAGGGACTTTCAGATCGAATTGCCGTTTATTCGTGCTACACCTGAAGCATCTGAATTGATGTTGACCGCGTTCTACCAGGGCTGTGCCAAAGATTTAATTTGTTATCCGCCGGTCAGTAAGACATTCAACATTAGTCTTCCAAGTTTGATCAATAGTGCCAGTGCGTCTACCGGCGCAGTTCAAACCGAGTCCTCAAGCTTGCAGGATCTCAGCTTTTGGTGGTTGATTATTTCAGCATTCGGTACCGGACTGCTGCTGACCTTTACTCCCTGCGTTTTACCGCTGATTCCAATTCTGTCTTCCATTGTGATCGGACAAGGTGGGGAGAGCCGAATGCGCAGTGGTACACTATCGATCATTTACGTATTCGGAACGGTCGTTGCATATGCATTCATCGGGGCTGTTGCCGGTGCAACCGGTGATCAGCTAAATGCCTACTTTCAGAATGCGTGGGCGATCGGCATTATGAGTGCAGTATTTGTTCTTATGTCACTATCGCTGTTTGGTCTATACGAGATCACAATGCCTGCAGCACTGGAATCACGAATCCAGGAAAGCAGCATGAAAATTGGTGGTGGTAGAGTCAGTGCAGTTTTCGTGTTGGGAGTTTTGTCAGCTCTGGTTGTCAGCGCCTGTGTCTCACCGCTTTTGATTTCGGCACTTGGTATTGCAATCGCTAGAGCCGATCCATATCTCGGTGCAGCCATGATGACTTCGATGGCTTTGGGAATGGGCGCAATACTCATTGCCATTGGGTTTGGTGTTGGCATCGCGCTGCCAAAAGCCGGTCCATGGATGGATCGTCTAAAACAGGGATTTGGCGTATTGCTGCTGGGTGTCGCCATATATTTGCTAGGTAACTTGCCTGATGTGCCGGTTCTGTTGCTTTGGGGTGCACTATTCATTGTCACTGGCGTCTATCTTGGCGCATCTCAAGAGCTGCCGGCAGACGCTGGTGGCTGGCGCTATTTTTGGAAAGGTGTAGGTGTTGTATTGCTGATATGGGGCATACTTTGCCTGATTGGTGGAATGCTCGGTAATCGAGATGTTCTTCAACCACTGCCACAAATCGCCGCATACAGTTCAGTTGTCGAGACAATAGTCTGATTTCGGACTGAACAGAAACCACTTTGCCTGGTACCAAATTTTTGTCTGGTCACACCAGTGCAGGATTTTCCAGACGGCGAACAATCATCGTCGTTGCTCTGTTTTTTTGCGTCGCCCTGACATCGCTTGTCGCTGGACTCACTTGGCGCAATTGGATAACTGAACCTGCAAAACCTGGACAGTCCATTGATCAATTACGAAAATTTGAAGAACATTGGAAAGTTCTAAACTCTGGTCCAGTAAAGGTCGACGACTGGGCAAACAAAGTGGTGCTGCTAAATTTCTGGGGTAGCTGGTGTCCACCCTGCGTCGAAGAAATGCCACTTCTGGACCGATTCAACTCGGAACATAATTCTATTCAGATCGTTGGAATCGTAATCGATCAGGAAGGACCTGCTAAGTTATTTCTGAAGAAACACGAGATCAGTTTTCCTTCTTTACTGTTTAGCCAGACATTTGTAAATGAATTGCTAGTCGATTACCAGAATACAGATTTTGTACTGCCGTACTCAGTTGCTTTTGACAAGTCCGGGAGGCGCTTCTTCACCAAGGCTGGACCGCTAGATGAGCGGGATCTGGAATTTCTGATTGAATGAAATTGCACCGGAGATAGTTACTCAACTGATTTCATAATTAACTAAAATGCAATCTATTGCATTTAAAACCATAAGAAAAGCTTCCAACTTCGGTTAAAATATTCCCATCAACAATTTCTGAATACGGTTATGTCTCGAATTCTGGTTCTGCACGGACCCAATCTCAACTTGCTTGGTACAAGAGAACCACACCTTTACGGTGGGCTCACACTTAGCGAGATCAATCAGCGTATATCCGACATCGCGTTACAAGCAGGGCATGACTTAATTTCCAGACAGAGTAATGCGGAGCATGAATTGGTTGACTTCATACAGTCAGCAGCGATAGACGGTACAGACTTTATCGTAATCAATCCTGCCGCTTTCACGCACACCAGTGTGGCACTACGGGATGCCGTGATAGCTGCTGAAGTTCCTTTTATCGAAGTCCACCTGTCAAATATCTTCAGTAGAGAAGAATTTCGTCATCATTCTTATTTATCTGACATTGCAGTCGGAGTTATCTGCGGTTTAGGTGCCCAGGGCTACGAGTTTGGTGTGCAGGCTGCCATTTCGTATCTAGCAGCAAAAGCCAATGGTTGATCGATATGGATCTTCGGAAAATAAGAAAGCTCATTGAGATATTCAATCATACCAATCTAACCGAGATTGAAATTCACGAGGGTGAAGAGTCAATCCGGCTTTCGCGGACGACATCAACACTGCCGGGTTCACCCCAACAGCAGGTTATTCATGTTCCAATGCCCGAAACTCAGTCAGTGGGTGAATTTCATGTGGACGACGATGAAATTGATGATGAGCACACAATTTCGGTTCTTTCGCCCATGGTTGGAACATTTTTTTCCTCCCCTTCACCTACAGATGATGCGTTTGTGAAAGTTGGTGATTCGGTGATTGTAGGCCAGCCATTGTGCCTGATTGAGGCGATGAAAATTTTCAATCAGATTGAAGCTGAGCACAGCGGAACTGTACTAGAAATTCTGAAAGACAATGGCGACCCAGTTGAGTATGGTGAACCGCTGTTCATTTTGAGTGAATGATCGAAAAAGTTGTTATCGCCAATCGTGGCGAGATTGCCCTTCGTATCCTGCGCGCCTGCCGCGATCTTGGAATTGCCACCGTTGCCCTGCACTCGGAGATCGACCGGGACGCCAAGTATGTAAAACTTGCTGATGAATCGGTTTGTATTGGACCGGCTGCTGCAGCTCTAAGCTACCTTAATATTCCTGCAGTCATCGCTGCGGCAGAAGTGACGAATGCCAGCGCCATTCATCCCGGCTATGGGTTCTTGGCCGAAAATTCAGACTTTGCAGAGCGCGTACAACAGAGCGGATTTATTTTTATCGGCCCCTCATCCGCTTCGATTCGTCTCATGGGTGACAAGATTGCAGCAATCAATACCATGGGAGAATCAGGATTACAGTGTGTGCCCGGTTCAGGTGGCGCACTAGGCAACGATCTTGATGAGATTAAAACGCAAGCCGAGTCGATCGGATACCCGATTCTGATCAAGGCGGCTGCTGGAGGGGGAGGCAAGGGTTTGCGTTTGGTTGAGGACGAATCACAGCTCGAAACCGCACTCGCGATTTCACAAGGTGAGTCGAGTCACGGATTCGGGGACTCAACACTTTACATGGAAAAGTTTTTGCATAATCCCCGGCACATTGAGATTCAGGTATTGGCAGACAGCTATGGAGATGCCATCTATCTCGGTGACCGGGACTGCTCCATTCAAAGACGCCGACAAAAGCTGATCGAAGAAGCACCAGCATTTGGAATCCCCGACGAACAGCGCCGCCAGTTGGGAGAAAGCTGTGTTGCTGCGTGCAAAAAAATTGGTTATCTTGGTGCGGGAACTTTTGAATTTCTGTACGATGGTGAGCAGTTTTTCTTCATTGAGATGAACACCCGCGTTCAGGTTGAGCATACGGTGACCGAATTTGTCACAGGTATTGATATTGTGAAGGAGCAGATTCGAATTGCCGCCTCAGAACCGCTTCGAATGACTCAGGACGAAGTCAAGATAACCGGCCACTCCATTGAATGTCGAATCAACGCTGAGCACCCCGAGTCGCTGATGCCTTCCCCGGGTGTCATTACCCGTTACCATCCACCAGGTGGACCGGGTGTGCGAATTGATTCTCATATCTACACCAATTTTGAGATCACCACTCACTACGATTCATTGATCGCAAAGATTGTCACGTATGGAAGCGACCGAAACGAAGCACTTGCGAGGATGCGGGGTGCTTTGGCAGAACTGGTGATTGAAGGGGTCGATACAACAACGGCACTGCATCAGAAGGTTCTTGAAAAAAATAAATTTCGGCGCGGTATCGTTGACATCAACTACCTGGAGCGCTCCCTGAACAATTGACTGGAACTCTGGGCAGTCCCGGCTGGGTGAAAATCTCCATCGATTGTCTCTGTGAGCAAGCCGATTCGATCAGCGCAGTGTTGGAGGATTCAGGTGCACTTTCCGTATCCACACTGGTTTCAGATTCTGAACGTACAGGCATTGAAGCTTTGTTCAGCCCGGACTCTGAGAGGTTGCCGTCGGTTCTGGTGGAAGTAGAAAAGTTCAGGTCTAAGGATCAAAACCTTCAAGTCACTCAATCACTGCTTGCTGATCGGGATTGGGTTGGCGAATCACAGCAGAATCTGGAACCTGTTGAGATCAGTCAAAACTTAAGAATTATCGCTCCATGGCATGACATCTCTGAAAATGATCGACTGAGCATTATCATCAACCCCGGAATTTCATTTGGAACCGGCCATCACGAAACGACTCGTTTGTGTACAAAACTGCTGACAGGTCTGAAACTTAAGGGATGCAGTGTGATTGACTACGGCTGTGGTAGCGGAGTCCTGGCAATATCTGCATTGAAACTTGGTGCTACGTTTGCATGGGGTGTTGATATTGACCCAGATGCACTGACAGACAGTCGGGACAATGCAGTGCTAAACGGTGTCGACGGCGCCTATCGGTGCAGTCTACCTGAAGAACTTCCGAAGACATTTCAGGCGGATGTGGTTGTTGCGAACATATTTGCAGATGCACTAGTCGGTTTGAGCGATGAGTTGATTCAGTTAACCCGGCCTGGTGGCTGGTTGATTTTGTCCGGCATTCTACAATCGCAAATCAATCAAGTATGCAACGCATACGCGCATGCCTTCCGATTTTCCGTAGAGTGCATCGGTGAGTGGGGTGCACTTTCAGGGCAGCGAGATGATTTTGGACCAAATAACTGTTAAAGAAATCTTGCTTTAAACAAGAAAATCAGTATGTAGAATGTGATTGAACCCCTTAATCACTTAATGGTTCGAGTGCAAACTTTGACGCTTTATCAAAGTATGTAGTCGGGGTATTCCATGGGTCCAGGAAATGGTACGACAGCCAAACCAGGTTCAGTTCATCGTATTGGTGATGAGATGCAACTTTTTTCTTTGAGTTAAGAGTGTGAGCCCCCAACTTAACTCCGTACCTGCAAAATCCGGGTGGAAGGAAATCCTGCAGAAAGACTATCGACGATCAATGGCCTTTATCTGTCTTTCTGTTTGGCTCCATGCCTCAATGGTGACCGCGATGTCGACGATGATTCCGAATATCGTCGACAACATTGGTGGCATTTCACTTGTTCCCTGGACATTTGCGCTTTATGAACTAGGGTCCATTCTCGTAGGGGCAGGAAGTGGTCTGATCGTTTACCGCTATCGTTTGCGCAATCCTATGAGTATAGCCGCCCTTGTCTTTACATTGGGCAGCATCATATGCGCTCTTGCAAACATTATGCCGGTGATGCTCGTCGGCCGTCTCTTTCAGGGACTCGGTGGGGGCGGACTGGTTGCCATGTCTTTTGTTGCAATCGGTACCCTTTTCCCCTCACATCTAATGCCAAGAGCGATGGCAATCATCTCCGCAATATGGGGTACTTCAGCATTTCTCGGCCCACTAATCGGAGCGCTGTTTGTAGAGCACCTTTCCTGGCAGAGTGCCTTCTGGTACTTCACAATTTTGTCTGTGGTTCTTGCTACCTGGATTCGTTTCGGCTTTTCGGACCTGTCCACCGGCGAAATAGCAAAGTCAGGCGGTCGATTTCCCGTTCGCAGACTCCTGGTTCTGTGTCTTGGTGTGTTGTTGATTGCTACAGCAGGTATTAACGTTTCTACCGCAAAGACACCAATTCTTGTATTAGCAGGGGTCGCACTTCTATGGCTGTTCCTCAGAATGGACGCCAGGGTTGAGGATAACCGACTTCTGCCCAAACGGCCGATTGGCTTTACTAAAAGAACAAGTGCTGGTCTGACCATGATTCTCTGTTTTGCGATGGGCGCAATGGCGGTCACGGTGTATGGACCTCTGTTTATGGTCAAAATCCACCAGTTTTCCATCATCGCTGCCGGGTATGTTGTTGCCTTAACCGCCGTAGGCTGGAGTGTTGCAGCAATGTTGGTATCAGGCGTTCCAGTGTCTTTGGATACCCGGGTCATACTGCTGGGTATGTCGATTCTGACAGCGGGTATTGTTGGATTGATTTATGCCATCACCGAAGGGCCATTGCTTCTGCTGGGTTTGTTCGTGATCATGGAAGGATTTGGTTTTGGTTTAGCCTGGTCAAGTATTCTTCGCCGTCTGCTGACACTGGTTGATGCAGATGATCGTGAGCGAACTTCCGCAGCGATTCCAACCGTTCATCGGCTGGGATTTGCGATTGGGGCAGCCTGGATTGGGATTGTTGCGAACGCCGCTGGATTGGCCACGGGTGCTTCTGTGGAGACGATCGAATTTGTTGCTAGAAGTGTATTTATTTCCTGCCTTCCATTCGCACTGCTTGGCCTGGTGGCGGCAGTGAAATTCGTCAGCAGTCGATAGAAGAGTGGAAAACTGGCGGCGATTAGCCGCTCACGAATCCATCTCGGGAAGACCATATTTTTCCGGTACGAAGGAGTTCAGATTTTCCAATATTTCCACTGAACCTTCATAACGCGATCGATCCATGTTCGGGTCAGGTACGGTGACCACCCGCATACCCGCAGCAATTCCGGCTGTCAAACCGGATGGAGCGTCCTCAAATATGAGAACAGACTTCGCATCGGCTCCCAGTCTGTTCGCTGCAGTCAGGAACAGATCTGGCGCGGGTTTGGCATGACGGATGGCTGGATCATCACCAGTCACGATAACCGGAAAGAGTTTAAACCAGGCAGTATGTCGAGTAATTTTGACCTGAAACAACTCTTCGGAGGAACTGGTTGCGACGGCGATTGGAACCTGATGTCGATGAAGATGACGTACCAGCGACTCAGCCCCGGGCATGGCATCACATTTGGCAAATCCCTTTCGTAGCATTCCATTGCGTTCGGAAAGATATTCTTGAGGAGTTATTGGAAGATCAAGCTTTTCTACTAGATAACGAGCTGATTCTATTTCTGCCAGGCCGATCATGTTCCCCTTGATCGACCAGTCGAAAGTTTTGCCAAATCGGGCAACAATTTCTTGTGTAACCTGTGTGTAGACCGGTTCTGTATCTAGCAGTAAGCCGTCGACATCGAAAATTACAAAACGGATCGGGTTGAGAGGCTGCATCTATCGTTCCAATTGCAGTCGGTTTGAATGAACAAGTGTATTCATTGATCAGGCAAGGTCGTTATTCTACCTGATTTACAGTTCTAATCCAGTTTCTCAAAGACGCCAGTGCTCATGTAATTTTCTTGAATTTGAAGTTCAAGACGCAAAAAACACTTTCGTTTTAGGCGGTACAAACGGCTATGCTGTAAGGCAAGTATTGTGCGTTGTGAACAAATATTTCCATTTTTATGTGCTTTGGTAGAAAATATCAGGTCACCTTGCCAGAATAACTGGTTTTGGCTGTTAGTCCAAATTGAGCATGCAGTCAATTGATTCCGGCGGAATTTGCTGATAAAGTTCAGCAAATCTGCACCGTATTGATGAGTTTAATGGGTACTTCTTTTTTCGCAAAACAATTAGAATGCTTGCTTGACCTAGACTCAAGTCTGTAAACAATGAACTACGATCACCTTTTTTCCCTATCGATAGGTCGTCTCAAGGACGCGGGAAATTACCGCGAGTTTACAGATCTTCAGCGGCGAGCGGGGAACTATCCGCGCGCCATGAACCATTCTGTTGGTCGGGAAATCACCTTGTGGTGCAGCAACGATTACCTCGGTATGGGTCAGCACCCAGTGATCGCGGATGCGATTTGCGAAACGGTCAGGGAAATTGGTGCTGGTGCTGGTGGAACCCGCAATATTGCCGGTACCAGTCATCCGCTGGTGAGGCTGGAAGAAGAGCTGGCCGAACTGCACGAGAAAGAAAGTGCGCTGGTGTTCACATCAGGCTATGTTGCTAATTCAACCGTGCTCAGTACCTTAGGCGGGTTGCCAGACATGGTGCTCTTTTCTGATGCTTTGAATCACGCCTCCATGATTGAAGGTGTTCGGTTTGGTAAAAGTGAACGACATATATTTCGGCACAATGATGCAGAACATCTGGAAGAACTGCTCGCGAGTGTTGACATCAACCGTCCCAAGCTGATTGCTTTCGAGTCTGTCTATTCAATGGACGGTGATATTGGGTTCATAAAGGAGTTTTGCGACTTGGCCGACAAATATAACGCACTCACTTACCTGGATGAAGTTCATGCCGTCGGCCTGTATGGCGAATCCGGAGGCGGCGTCGCACAGCGCGATGGGTTGTCAGACCGGGTTGATGTTATCCAGGGGACATTGGGGAAGGCATTTGGTGTTATTGGTGGCTACATCGCTGCCAGTGCATTATTGATCGACTACATTCGTTGCTTCGGCAGTGGTTTTATCTTTACCACAGCAATGCCACCGGCCACAGCAGCTGGAGCAGTCGCGAGTGTTAGACACGTAAAGCAGGATGTTCAGGCCCGCATTCGATTGCATCGAAATGTTAATGTTGTCAAGTCCAGGCTTGCTGAAGCCGGATTACCAATTTTGCCTAACCCCAGTCATATTGTGCCCGTCATGGTCTACGATGCAAAACGCTGTCGAGAAGCCAGCCACCTGCTGCTTGACAAATACGATATCTTTGTCCAGCATATCAATCACCCCACTGTCCCTGTCGGTACTGAACGATTGAGGATTACCCCAACTCCGCTGCACACTGACGAAATGATCGACTATCTTGTTGATGCGCTGGTTAGCGTGTTTCATGAACTGGACCTGGTTCGACAGCCTGTTGGTGAATCTGCAGCGTAATCTGTTGCATTCGAATTTACTCGACACACTTCGGTCGGATTAACACCTGATCAGAAAGCATCGCTCTTGTGTAGGGTATCAGCGACTATCTGGTTGGCAACTCGTTAACTGACTGTTCTCTCTTTATTTGATATGGACTTTTGCATTCAGTTGTCAGCAGACTATCCTGACAAGTCATACGGGGGTGATCGAGTCTACAAAGATATGGTGGAGCAGGCGATACTGGCAGATCGGCTTGGATTTGAATCCATCTCCATGACAGAACATCATCTGATCAATGTTCTCATGATGCCGGCACCACTTCAGTTCGCTGTCAAAATTGCTGCGCACACTACGAACATTAAAATAATTACATCAGTAGTTGTCTTGCCTTTGCATGACATGCGGGTTTTTGCCGGTGAAATTGTAGCGGCGGACATATTTACTGATCAGCGTCTGTTGCTTGGAGTGGGGCGAGGTGCGTACAAGTTTGAAATGGAGCGTCTCGGTGTACCAATTATTGAAACACAGGAACGGTTTGACGAAGCTTTGGCCGTGTTAAAGGCTTTGCTGAGTGAAGAAGAGGTGTCCTGGGATGGTCAGTATTACAAATTCGAACCCTTAACGATTATGCCGCGTCCAGTGAGAATCGGCGGGCCGCCGATGATGGTTGCAGTGGTGAACCCAGATCGGGTTTACAGTTATGCGAAGGAGGGCATGCATATTCAAACAACTCCGCTCGCTGGTGGACAGGAGTTGCTGGAAAGACAGGTCAATGCATTTCGGCGGGCGAAAGAAGAACTGTCAGAGGCTGGTGAAAATCTCACTCTGACACTATCACGGGTTGGTTTTGTTGCGCAAAGTGAACGCGCACGTCAGTCTCACCTTGAAACAGCTGATGCCTACTACCGGCGTTTTGATAACGTATTCACCGGGCCAGGCATTGTGGATGCCGGCATGATTCGACCGCTGCCGCGCGAGCAATCGATCGAGGAACTTGGCGAAAACCTCCTGATTTGCCCACCTGGGGAGATGGTTGACAGACTGATGCCGTACGTTGAGCTGGGTATTGATCGCATGGTGCTGAACATTAATTTTGGCGTCAGTCAGGCGGAAACGCTGGAGTCCATACAATGTTTTGCCGAAGAGGTGATGCCTCAATTGAGGTAATCAAAGGTATCTGATATGCAGGGCGATTTCATTTTCCCAGTAAGTCAATGAGAATAAAAAAATAACGTCTGCTACTGGACTTCAGTTAAGTGAAGACGCTTGCGCGGTCAACACTTAACTTAAAATTGGACATGAGTTTGCTATTCTATAGCCATGTTCGGGCGTGTCAAGACATGCAAATTGTACCCATCGGAGCTGAATCTTCGATTAATCAGCACTGATGAACAGTCGCAGTTCGATGATTTCATGGCGAAACATCATCGACGCGGTGCGCTTCGGCGCATTGGTCACGAACTGCATTATGTCGTCATCGATGAGGGGGAATGGATTGCACTGATCAGTTTTTCTCCGGCTGCGCTGAAATGCGCTGCCCGAGACCAGTGGATCGGCTGGCCACAGCCGTATCGCACAGACCGACTCAGATTGATTGCGAACAATTCCCGCTTTCTCATCCTGCCCGGACACCATTACCCGAACTTGGCTACTCGCATTCTGTCAGCCTGCCGTCACCGATTGGCTGATGATTGGCTTGAGCATTTCTCAAAGCCGCTGCTGCTGGAGACTTTTGTGGATTCAGATTTTCATTTGGGCACGATATACCGTGCGGACAATTGGGTCTACGCAGGCGATACCCGCGGCTACAGGCGTGTTTACGGCGGCTACAGCGCCCATCCCACCGAGTCAGTCAAGTTCGTATTTGTCAAATCATTGCACCGCGATGCGCGGCGCATTCTGTGTGCGCCGAAGTTGCCGGATGCGTATCTTGCTGGGGTTGAGAAAATGAGACTTGCACCGACAGAATGCCATTCACTGCTTGAGTATTTTGAGTCGATTGATGATTTCCGAAGCCGTCAGGGGCGGCGCCACTCACTTGCCTGCGTACTGGCGCTGATTGCAGCAGCGATGCTTTCCGGCGCGCGCGGCTACAAGCAGATTTGGGTCTGGTGTGATGAGTTCTCGCAGGCGAACCGGCGTCATTTCCGCTGTCGGTTATCGAAAGGCAAACGTCATGTGCCGTCAATCACGGTGATTCGCAATGTGATGCTGGAAGTCAAGCCCGATGAACTGCAGCGCCGCGTCAATGATTTCACTGCCAGGCACTTTGGCACGCCTCTGGAAGCTGTTGCGATTGACGGCAAGACGTTATGGGAACGTTCCCATAACGTCTTGCCGTGCATGCGCAAAGCGCGGCACAGAACGTGCCCTCAATCGCCCGAAAGACTGTATCACCGCATCTGCTTCGTCATGCATGTGCACTTCATACTCTGGAAGCAACCGGAGATGTCAGGAAAGTCTCGTTGTGGCTGGGGCACTCAAGTCTGCAGACGACCGAAATGTATCTGCTCTCGGACCCAACTGACAAACTGGATACACTCGATAAATGGCGACCTGTGACCCTGCGCAAAGGCAAATTTAAAGGTGTTCACGATGAACTGCTCGCAATAATAGACGCTGCCTGAGGCGGCAATTTTTATGGGAACCTGACTTGGACTCAACTCATTGATAATCTTTGGTTGCAGTGGCTCGGGTTCCCATAACCATAAGGTTCCCATTAAAGACATTGCGCGGGTCTGGCGGTGAGGATCAGCGTCAGACGCACGTCATGAATGTGGTGGGACATGACAGTGGTTTCTGTTATGCAAAAAAAAGGGAATTATATAGTTAATTACACAAACTCATTTTGGCTGTGATAAAATCTCACCGTCGTTTGAAAAGCGAAAGGGGCGACATTGTCGCCCCTTTCTTTATGTCTTACCGACAGGCGATACGACACGGCGGATAGGCCCGGTGACAGAATGGTAATGTGCTGGATTCGCAATCCCAGGCTTCGCTTTCACAGAGCGTTCGCGGGTTCGATTCCCGCCCGGGCCTCCAAATACAGGAGCAATGAATCCACGACGATAAGCCAGGTATCCTGCACAAGCCAGACTGTTTTGATGTCTGTTTATAGCACAATCAGAGGCAATATGCTTGTTTCTGATTGTTTTTGCTGTTTTCTTTCTGGCGGGTTTGAGGCTTGCTCATCAGTTTTGAAGCCAACTCACCAGCGCGTCTGTGCTGATCTTTCGTGAGATTGTTCTTGGGCAGGTTTTTATGTGGTTCTTTCATTTCATGCTCCCTCTTCTGTTGTTTATAGCAACGACTGTTGAACAGACTGACTGCTATGTGTTGGTTTGAAATTCTCTATTTCTCTAATGATTTCCTTTATATCACCTCTGACCCACTCATGTTTGTTCTCGAATTTATCATGAATGAACAGCTCGGTGTCTCTGAAGTATGGCGTTTCGAGTTTGAATTCAATCCTGTACTGCCGGTCAGGGTCTGATGTCTGGTAGGCGTTCAGTCTCTGCTTCCAGTTCCTGGCAATGCCAACCTTGAACTCACCTGGATAGGCTGGGTGCGAGATGACGTAAACGAATTTATGCTCCCGGTAATCCTCACCCAGATCAGTTCGCTTCGGTGGGTCAGTTCGCATGTTGACTACATCATCAGGATTCCAGATGTTGATCGATTCCTGTTCAAGGCGCTGCTTGACCAACTCATAGGCTTTCACTGATATATCTACACCAATCCATTGTCTATTCAGACGTTCAGCCGCTACGCAGGTCGTTGCGCAACCACAGAAGGGATCGAGTACTACATCGTTTTCGCTGCTGCCTGCCTTAACAATCCGTTCTAACAACTTAATCGGTTTTTGGGTGGGGTAACCTGTGCGTTCCGCTTGGTTTGTCAGTATGGGAATGTCCGACCACCAATCTTCTGGAATTTTCCCAGATCCAAACAAATCTTCAACAGTTTCCTTGCTTCTGCGCTCCTGAGTTTCAGCAGAGGATGAAATAATGCTTCTAACGCCTTCCACTCTCCCTCTACGTGCCATGGTTTCACCACTATAGGGAATGCGAACAGCGTCCCGATTGAAACTGAAATTTCGGTTTGCGTAAAACATGATCACGTCATGTTTCTTTGGAAAGTGCTTATAGACATTGCTGGGACCGGTATAACACCAGACAATCTCGTTCCTGAAATTATCTTCGCCAAAAATGCAATCCATTGTGGTTTTGAGATAGTGCGACATTGTCGGATCACAATGCAGATAAACACTGCCGGATTGTTTCAACACTCTATGACACTCGATTAACCGAATCGCCATATATGCAAGGTATGCGAAATTGTAAGGCTTGCCTACGCCTCTTATACCTTTCAGATATTGATGCAGTTCCGGCTGATCCTGTTCAAGCGTCTGTATCCACTCTTCCTTGACATCTTCCTGTCTGAATATGTCGCTAAACTCCGCACCTTCGGCACTCGAACCGATTGGCGCGGTGAATTTCTTGTTCTTGTTGAACGGCGGGTCGAGATAGATCAGGTCGATGCATTCTGAATTTATGCCACGCAGAACATCGAGATTGTCATCGCAGAATATCGTGCGATTCGATACATTGCA
This sequence comes from Gammaproteobacteria bacterium, assembly GCA_022823405.1. Lineage (GTDB taxonomy): Bacteria > Pseudomonadota > Gammaproteobacteria > Arenicellales > JAJDZL01 > JAJDZL01. The sequence continues at coordinate 1,173 of JAJDXD010000162.1, read as the reverse complement.
CTCTGACACTTTGCACTATCTCAATGAAACCGACCATCAACACCGCTGATCAGATCGTCGTATCTCAATCTGCTGTCAACGACAGTCGTTGCGATTTTCACCATCTGATTGATGGTGTCGAGTTCACGCAGATTGTGTCTGCCTGCAAATTCCTTGATGTAGCGGTGCAGATGTTTCTTGCTCATTCTGTGATAAGTGCCTTTATGCGCCCGTTTCAGAACTGCCCAGAAAGATTCCATGCCGTTGATGTGAATCTGCTCGTCTACATACTCACCGACACTGTGCCGAACCGTCCCATGTTCGTAGCCGTCAAGTTTCTCATAACTCTTGAAGTCATCAGTGTAAACGGTTGCTCCATGACTGGCATTGTCTTCGATAAAACCATGCAGTGTTGGGCGTTTCGTGTTCTCGATGACCTTTGCGGTTACCTGATTCGATTCACGCTCTTTCATTCCGATTACGGTTGATTTGCCAGTTCCGCCACGCCCGGCGTTCAGTTTCTTGTCAGCGTGTTTGTTCTTCTCCAGTCCGCCAACATAGGTTTCGTCAACCTCAACAGTTCCGTTGAACTGATCGGTATCATCGCCAGCCGCTTCGCGAAGTCTGTGAAGCATATACCACGCAGATGTTTGGGTAATGCCCAAATCTCTATGAAGCTTCATTGAAGATACGCCTTTGAGACTGGTAGTATACAGATAGATTCCAATCGCCCACTTTCTCAATGGGATTCTTGAATTTTCAAACTGGGTGCCAATGCGGACGCTGAAATACTTGCGACACGGCTTGCACCAGAAAGGTTGAGGCTTTCGACTTTTGCGGTGTGTGATTTTGTCTGACCCGCAACGCGGGCATTCAACCTTGTCGCCCCAACGCCAATCTTCAAACCACCGTTCCGCAGTGGCTTCGTCGGGGAACATTTCAAACAGTTCGATTAGTGATATGCCCTTGCGATATGACTTGCCAGGGGCTTTGCGGGATGTTTCTTTGCACATGATTGCGTTCCAATGCTAAGATTTTGATTGTGTACCATTATATCACATTTTGTGTAATTAACTCACTAGTGTCCCGCTTAATAATCGAACAAATTCAACTGTTTAGGTCCTTCAATCGGTTGCTCTTTGTATCCGTAATCCGTAAATAATTGATATAAAGGCTTTTTATCGAACAGTGTGG
>JAJDXD010000166.1 GCA_022823405.1 Gammaproteobacteria bacterium | reverse complement strand
CGTATCTACATTTAGCATGGAACGATAATATGTATATTTAACAAGGAGATATGCCTAACATATCCAAATCGTTCCACATTAAATGGAACGATCTAATCCAATTGCTGTGTAGGAATTTCGGCGTTAGTGTGGGAACTGTCGAAGGTTTTATAATTTTCAAGGTCCATTGCATTGTGTTTAGGTTGTTGTTAGAGGTAAGTTCGTCCCCCATTGGGTGATCATGGGAGCAATTAGATCTCATTGAAAAACTAGGCTATTAGTTGTTTCTGAATCTCTAGTTTCCGATTAGAGTTATTCAGGCGTAGAAGAAAGCACCTTAGCCTCCGGTAAATTCAAAATATATTGAGACAGTGGAAATCTTCAAGTTCTAACTTTCTTAATGTTCAAAATGCCTCAGAGTCAAAAGTGTGACTACGCGTCAGTCAATCAGATCGAAATTGATGCGGATTCCGAAAACCGTCGGTTAGACAATTTTCTGATCAGCATTTTGCAGGGTGTACCGCACAGCCATATTTACAATCTCATTCGAACGGGACAAGTACGAGTCAATAGCGGAAGAGCTAAAGCTGGCCGGCGACTCAAGTTGGGTGATCGGGTGAGGGTGCCCCCAGTAATTACACGTAAAAAGGAATTTGTCGGTGAAATCAGTCCAAAGTTGAAAGATGCGGTACAGCAAATTCTATTTGAAGACGAATGTCTGATTGTTCTCGACAAACCTGCTGGCATTGCTGTACACTCTGGCACCCGACACAATTTCGGACTGATTGAAGCAATGAAGTTGATGCGAAAGAATGAACCAGGTATCGAACTCGTGCATCGATTGGACAAAGATACATCAGGAGTTTTGATACTAGCTAAAAATAGTCGTGCACTAAGATATCTTCAGGCCCAATGGCGTCGGGAAGGGCCTTCACATTCATTGAGTAAACACTATCTGGCGTTGCTCAAAGACAGATGGGAATATCCATCAGAAAGGTGCGTGGAAACTTCACCGGTCAATCACTCAAAGAACTCAGGGAAACGCCAATCTGCCACCGCATCAGTAAGTTATTTTTCTCCGGTTCGCAATTTTCGCAGTTGCGCATTGGTGAGCATCGAACTCCTTACAGGCAAAACACATCAGGCGCGTCAGCACGCAGTACACATCGGACAGCCTATTGCCGGTGACAGAAAATATGGCGACCGTGACTTTAATCGCAATATGCAGGCTATGGGACTAAAACGTATGTTTCTGCATGCAAGTAGAGTTTCGATCATTCACCCAATCAGTAAACAACAGGTAATGTTTGAGTCGGAACTGCCCGCCGACCTTACAGCAGTCATCAATCAATTGGGTTGTCAAGAGGAAGTATTCCAATGAGTTCAAATAAATTTCACGTGATCTGCAATTCAGACGATCTTAAATCCGGAGGAACCGGAGTCAAGTTCAACTTAACCGTCGGTTCACAGCCCACACCAGCTTTTGTGGTTCGTTTTGAAGATTCGATTTATGCATATTTGAATCGTTGTGCTCACATGATGCTGGAATTGGACTGGGATGATGCTGAATACTTCGATACTTCTGGTGAATATCTGATCTGCAGCAATCATGGTGCACTTTATGAACCAAAAACCGGCGTCTGTGTGAATGGTCCTTGTTATGGCGCTTCGCTCATTGCTATATCGGTAAAAGAAGTCGATTCAAAGGTCGTTCTGGATGACGAGCGCTTTGAAATCTATCGTACTGAGAAGTCCTAGTATTTTTTCTACTGTAGAATTGAAATTCCTTCACATGCCAACATGTCAATAAGGCGGATGAGGGGGAGTCCCAACAGGGCATTGGGGTCCGTCCCATCAAATCGCTTTAACAGCACGATTCCGAGTCCTTCTGAACGCAAACTTCCGCCACAATCGTAAGGCTCATCCATATCAATGTAATTCTCAATCATTGAGCGAGTTAGATTGCGAAATTCGACACGGTAGGGGATAACGTCTGACTGAACATTGCCTGTTCCTGTATTGATCAGTGCTAATCCTGTCAGTAGCACCACTTCTTTTTTTGACATGAGTTCGAGTTGAGAAATCGCACACTCCCGATTTGCAGGTTTACCGAGAATTTGATCACCCACAACAGCAACTTGATCTGAACCAATTACCAGGTGATCAGGATAGCGGGCAGTTGCAGTGCGGGCCTTTTTAACGGATAAGCGTTTAACCAACTGCTGTGGTGATTCGCCTGATTTAGGAGATTCATCGACGCTCGGTTTGAATATCTCGAACGGAATTTCGAGTTTTTCCAGTACTTTTCGGCGAGCCTCGGATGATGATGCAAGCACAATTTGAGTGTTATGCGAAATTCTGTCCGTTATATGATCGATCATTAGACTTTTACTCACTTGTCAGAATGGCACGCTAATTTATAGCGTCAGATTGCCAATTGGCTCAAAATGTACGCTTTCTGTTTTGCTTTATAATGTTCGTATTTCAAAGCTGCTTCGATATACATTACAAGAACTTGTAAGGGATACGGGCAGGTAGGATGCTTGCATCGGTTAAGGGGGATTTTCCGTAAGCCTTAAGTGCTCTGCCAAGGAGTTTCATAAATATTGTATGAAATTCCGTGCTCGTAAATCTGTTTGGCTGATGACAGTGTATTATCGGAATTTATTGATATTGACAGCAGTTTGAAACGATTTCAAATACTGGAGTTCGAGCCAGAAATCAATAAAAATTCAAGAATACCGAAAGAGTAGTCCATTACAACCATTAGTTTGAGGAAACAAAGTGGCCGTACAACAAAGAAAAAAGTCCAAATCTATGCGTAATATGCGTCGCTCACATCACGCACTTAGCAAGCCAACTCTGTCGATTGAACCAGAGACTGGTGAATTGCACAGGCGTCACCATGTTTCCAATGATGGTTATTATCGTGGCAAGCGGGTATTGCCAGAAGAACTGATCTCGGACGAGGAAGAATAGTAAGCCAGCTTAAATCCCGCTGGTTATTTGATTCAATATCCGCCTCAACGAGGCTGGTTGACTTAACATGGTAGATTCCATTGCGGTCGATGCGATGGGCGGGGATTTTGGGCCGCAAATTACAGTGCCTGCCACCATCGCTGCACTGTCCGACGACACTGACTTGCAGTTTGTTTTGGTTGGAGATCAGGTGCAACTCGAAGCGCTGATAGACCAGCACAACCACACAGACTCCTCCCGTATCAAAATTCATCATGCTTCCGAAACGGTTGAGATGGATGACTCACCAACTTTCGCGCTCCGCAGGAAGAGAGACTCCTCAATGCGCGTCGCGATGGATCTTGTCAAATCGGGCTCAGCCAGTGCCTGCGTCAGTGCCGGAAACACAGGTGCGCTGACTGCAATTGCTCACGTTATTCTGCGACCCCTGCCAGGAATACATCGTCCCGCTATTATTGGACAGGTTCCAACTGTCGACGGATTCGTTAACGTTCTGGATCTAGGTGCAAATGTTGAGTGCTCGGCCCAGGTATTGTTTCAATTTGGCGTTATGGGTACGACATTTGTCAAATACATGGAGGGCATTGACAAGCCAAAAGTTGCACTATTGAATATCGGAATTGAAGCGATTAAAGGTAATCAAACGATCAAGGAAGCTGCCGCACTGTTTGAGGCAAGTGAACTAAATTATCAAGGATACATAGAAGGTGATAGAATTTTTTCTGGCGATATGAATGTGATCGTTTGTGACGGATTTTCTGGCAACGTGGTCATTAAAACCGGTGCAGGGGTCTCACATTTTATTCAGAGTACATTACGTGAAGAATTTGAGAGAAGTTTCATGAGCAAGTTGGCGGCGCTGGCTGCCCGACCTGCATTCAGACGCACAAAAAATAGAATTGATCCAAGGGTTTATAACGGTGCAGCACTAATCGGATTGACTGGATCAGTCATCAAGAGCCACGGAGCGGCAGATCAGCTGGCATTTCAACATGCACTGCGTAAAGCGGTGAATGAAGTTAAGAATAAAGTGCCTGCAAGAATAAATGAACAGATATCTATTCTTGCTGCGAGTTCCTTATGAGTTTCTCAAAGATTATTGCAACTGGTAGCTATCTACCGACCGGAGTCGTAACAAACTATGACCTTGAAAAAATGGTTGACACCAATCATGATTGGATATTTTCAAGAACGGGCATTGAACAACGACACATCGCTCATTCTGATGAAACAACCTGCGACCTGGCAGAACAGGCAGTTTATGCCGCAATGGAATCAGGTCGCTTTGATGCCTCTGAAATTGACCTTATCGTTGTAGCGACAACCACGGCGGACCAAGTATTTCCTAGTACGGCCTGCATATTACAGGAGCGTTTGGGTATCCGTAATTCACCTGCGTTTGATGTGCAGGCAGTTTGTGCCGGATTTTTATATGCCATTGATATTGCTGATAAATTTATTCGTACCAATTGTGCAAGCCGGGCATTGGTTATTGGCGCAGAAACCTTCTCCCGAATCATCGATTGGACAGATCGAACAACATGTGTATTATTTGGAGACGGTGCAGGTGCTGTCGTATTGGAAGCTTCGGGCACACCAGGAATCCATTCCACCCACTTGCGGGCTAACGGAACATACAAAGACCTGTTGAGTGTACCAGTAGGCGTTTCCCGAAATTTTGATCAGGTTATAAATGGTTCCGCCTATACACAGATGCAGGGCGGTGAGGTTTTCAAAATTGCTGTTAAATGTATGGAACAAATTGCAGTCGAAGCACTTGAGGCCAACGAAGCAGTTGTTGATCAGATTGACTGGTTGATACCTCATCAGGCAAATATTCGAATTATTACTGCGACAGCCAAACGATTGGGCATACCGATGGAGAAAGTAATCGTTACAATAAATCGGCATGGAAATACTTCGGCTGCCTCAATTCCGCTGGCTTTGGATGCAGCCGTTCGCGATGGGCGGATAAATACAGGTGATACTATTTTGATCGAAGGATTTGGTGGCGGATTTACTTGGGGTTCCGCATTATTGACATTCTAGAATGACTGATCTTCTGTCTGACAAAATCTGTTTGATCACTGGTGCGACCCGAGGAATTGGCCGCGCAGTGGCTGAGTCTTTTGCAACCGAGAATGGCGTAGTAATTGGCACAGGCACAACTGACAGTGGGGCGGCTCAAATTACCGAATATCTGAATACTGCAGGAGCGTCGGGCGAGGGGATGCGTCTTAATGTCAACGATGTCGATTCTATTGTCGAACTCCAGGCGAAAATTCAAGAAAAGTATGGTGCTGTGAGTGTTCTGGTCAATAACGCAGGTATTTCTCGAAACAACCTGGTGATGCGAATCAAGGATGCAGAGTGGGAAGAGATTATCGAGACCAATCTCAATTCTGTATACAGAATGTGCAAGACTTTTATGCGAGGAATGATGAGGCAGCGATACGGAAGGATTATCAACGTTTCTTCCGTTGTCGGACACGTTGGTAATATTGGACAGGCACACTACTCAGCCTCAAAGTCTGCAATACTAGGCTTTTCAAAGTCCCTCGCTATGGAAATTGCTACCCGAAATGTGACCGTAAATATGGTTGTGCCTGGGTTCATTGACACAGACATGACCAACGAACTTGATGAGAGGGTGCGCGATAATTTGCTTGGCAATATTCCAATGGGTCGGATGGGGCAACCCGAGGAAGTCGCCAACGCTGTAGTTTTTCTTGCATCATCGCAAAGTTCTTATATTACCGGCTCAACAATTTTTGTTGATGGCGGTATGATTCGACACTGACCATTGATAATAGATTCAGCAATTCGATATACAATTTTTATTTGGTTAGTGTTACCAATCTTCAATTAACCTTACTTTCTCGGAGGTATTCATTAATGGACGGCAGCGGTCAGGAAACAATTGAACAACGAGTCATTCAACTTGTAATCGAAAAGTTGTGTGAGAACACAAATCCCCCTCCTGTGGTCACTCGAGACACGTCATTTACTGATGATTTACACGCGGATTCATTAGATACCGTAGAACTCGTGATGGAATTAGAACAGGAATTCGACCTGGATATTCCGGATGATATACAGGAAAGCATAACCACTGTCGGATCAGCTGTGGATTTCATTGAAGCGAACTTCAAAGGTTGAGCCTCTTGATTGTGGTTTAAGCGAAACCAGTTGAAGTCATCGTTTCGATACGCACACTGCATTATTTCTTCCCCGCCACTGATTAGCCAATGGAAGGCCGTCGTGTAGTAGTTACTGGCCTTGGTGCTATCTCACCTATTGGTTATGGAGTTCCCGAGAATTGGGAGAACTTGGTCGCGGGGAAGAGTGGATTGGGCAACATCACCTTGTTTGACACGACTGGATTTTCGGTCACCATTGCCGGAGAAGTAGACAATTTCAATCCAAGTGATCACCTACCGGCCAAAGATGCCCGAAGAATGGACCGGTTTATTCAGTTCAGCATGTGTGCTGCCGGTGAGGCAATCAAGGATTCTGGTCTGTTGGATTCCAATATTGACATGGACCTTGTTGGTGTTTATGTTGGTGCAGGTATAGGTGGGGTTACGACGATTGAAGCCACAACCATACAAAAACACGAGCAGGGTGTACGACGAATTTCTCCATTTTACATCCCCATGTCAATCATCAACATGGCGGCCGGCAATATCTCGATCAGCTATGGATTGAGAGGGCCAAACATTGCAGTAACCACTGCATGTACGACAGGAACACACGCAATCGGAGAAGCTGCGCGACTGATTCAATTTGGCGATGCAGATGCAATGGTTGCCGGCGGAACTGAAGCAGCTATTACACCAACATCGGTCGCGGGATTTGCCAACGCGCGTGCACTCAGTCGAAGGAATGATGACCCTGAAGCAGCGAGCCGACCTTGGGATTTGGGCCGCGATGGGTTTGTTATCGGAGAAGGTGCTGGTATTCTGGTACTTGAGGAACTCGAGAGTGCCAAGCGTCGAGGTGCCAGGATTTATGCAGAATTGACAGGCTTTGGAATGAGCGGGGACGCTCACCATGTCACTGCACCATCACCGGATGGTGACGGGGCGGTTAGATGCATGACAAATGCATTAAGAAGCGGTAGAACAAATACTGACGAAATTGACTATATCAACGCGCATGGTACTTCAACACCACAGGGGGACATTGCGGAAACGATGGCGGTCAAAAAGTTGTTTGGTGACCATGCATTCAATCTCGCAGTCAGTTCTTCCAAATCAATGGTCGGACATTTATTGGGTGCGGCAGGAGGAGTTGAAGCAATACACACAGTGCTGGCGATTTATCATCAAGTAGCACCTCCAACGATTAATCTTGATGATCCTGACCCACAATGTGATCTTGATTATGTACCTCACACGGCACGTGATACAAAAATAGGTGGCGCACTATCAAATTCCTTTGGATTTGGTGGAACAAACGGGTCACTTGCATTCAGAAAATTCAGTTAGACTATTATTTGCAATAAGCGGCTAATTTTCTGTCGACTCGGCACAATTAATTCCTGACTGATTTCAGACGTGGCAGTCAAAAGAAAATCTCGTAAGCGACGTTCATGGCCATTTTTCGTCGCTATCATCTCTCTTTTCGCGTTTGCAACGGTTACTTATTCAGCATACCTGATTACTCGTCCACTCAACATACCTGTGGATCAGGTTTATGTGTTCGAGTCTGGTGCAAACGCAACCGACTTAGCGAACATGTTGCATGAGAACGGTCACCTGGCAAACCCTGAATTGTTGGTTTGGGTGGCGCGCGCAGGACAATTTGAACGTTCTTTAAAAGCCGGTGAATATCAATTTCAACCAGAACTGAATCTTCTGCAGGTATTGTCAAAAATCGTAGAAGGAAAGTCAATCGATCATCAAATTCAGTTCATAGAGGGTTGGACTTTCAAAGAGTTCCTGGCGGAACTGAGTAAAAAGGCAAATTTAAAACAGACACTTGCTGAGGTTGATGCTGATGCTGTTCTCAAACATCTTGGCATCTTGGAACAACATCCTGAGGGTTGGTTTTTTCCGGATACCTATAACTTCAATACAGGGCAAACTGATTCGTCGATTTTGCAAAGAGCTCATGCTCAGATGAAGGAAATATTGGAGCAGGAGTGGGAAAATCGAAGTCCCGATTTGCCATACGAAACAGCCTATGAGTGTCTGATTGCCGCATCAATTATTCAGAAAGAGTCAAATGTTGACGAGGAATACCCAATTATTGCCGGTGTGATTGTGAATCGCTTGAATAAGGGTATGCGCCTGCAAATGGACCCCACCGTGATTTATGGATTAGGCGGAACTGACGGGCCACTCAAAAGATCCGAGTTAGATCGGGATACGCCTTACAACACTTATACTCGTTCCGGTTTTCCGCCAACTCCTATAGCGATGCCTGGGTTAGCCGCCATTCAAGCCGCGGCCCGTCCGGCAAAGACAAGTTATTTATATTTTGTCTCCCGCGGTGACGGAACACATCAATTTTCCAATACGATAGACGAACATCTCAAAGCTGTTCGAAACTATCGTAGCATTGTTGAAAAGCAAGGTTGAATTTCAGAATCATCAAACCGAACAGATAACACACCGGCGGAGTATGCAAGGAAAATTTATCACTTTGGAAGGTCTTGATGGTGCCGGTAAATCGGTTGCAACAGAAGCAGTCGTCTCAACCATTCAAGAAGCTGGATTTGAAGTTGTTACCACGCGTGAGGTTGGTGGAACACCAATTGGTGAAAAGTTACGCGAATTAGTATTGTCTAGAGACAGCGACATTCTTCCGAATGCCGAAGTGCTACTTATGTTTGCTGCACGTTCTCAGCATCTGGAACAGCTCATATTGCCGAATATTAAAGCAGGGCGATGGGTGGTTTGTGACCGCTTCACAGACTCAACCTATGCATACCAGGGAGGTGGAAGAGAATTGTCGTTTGACAGGATCGCACAAATTGAACAATGGGCTCAAGGTGAATTTCGACCGGACCTAACATTGTTGTTTGATACCGACATTAAGACCGCCCAACAACGAGTTAGACAGATTGATTCGCCAGACCGGTTTGAGAAAGAGACAGATGCATTTCACGATCGGGTGCGAGCTGCATTCATTAATTTACACACACTTCAACCGGAACGTATCAAATACATTGATGCTACTCGTGATGTTGAAGAAGTTAAGAGCATTTCTCAGCGTTTTATAAAAGAGTTTATAGATCAAGCTCATGGCTAACTTTCTTGAACTGTATCCATGGCAGATTGAGGCCTGGAAGCGCATCGTTGAATCATTAGGCAGGTTGCCCCATGCGATTCTGTTTACGGGTATAAATGGTATTGGGAAACTTCATTTTGCGACGAGACTCGCGGTAGCATTACTGTGTGAAAGCGAGGAAAATTCACCCTGTGGGGAGTGCAGAAATTGTCGGCTATTCAGTTCAGGCACTCACCCAGATTTGCACGTATTGACTTCTGAAGCCAGACTCGAAAGTATGGATTCGGTGTTAGTTAATTATGCCGATCGATACCTGGATGATCAATCTTCTCGTGCTAAACGCAAAAATCCCCGCTCAACGATTGTTATCGATCAAATTAGAGCATTGATCGAAAACGCAAATGTAAAGCCTCATTTATCTGTGAACAAAGTGTTTGTCATTGATCCGGTCGATTCTATGACAATCGCAGGTGCAAATTCTCTGTTGAAAGTTCTTGAAGAACCGGCGCCAAACACATTTTTGGTTTTAATCGCGCAGAGCACACAGAATTTGCTGCCAACAATTACCAGTCGCTGCCAAAAGTTATTATTGCCTGCTCCAGAGCCAGAGCAGGTTGAACAATGGTTGGTACAGCTGAAATTACGTCCACAGGAGATCAGTGCAATTCAACAATCTGGAAATGGACCTATCGTTGGATTGCAACAATTACGGAATGATGAAATTTTACGTTCAACAACATTCGTAACTACAGTCTTGAAACAATTGCAGCGACACAAACAGAGAGATTTGTTTGAACTTGTTGAGTTGGGTATTCAACTCGGAGAAGCACAATGTTTGGATGAATTACTTCAGCTGGTGAGCAGATTAATCCGCGAGGTTGCGGTAGTCAAAGAAAGAAAAGAAAAAGGGGAAACGTTGCTTAGTGAGATTGCATTGCGTACGGACCAAAGAAAGCTGTTTTTAATCTATGATCATATCGGATTATTGAGAAATCAAATTAGGGCAGGGGGTTTGGACAAAACGCTGGCTGTTGAAGATGCATTAATTGCAATCGACAACTGTGTAAGCTGAAACAGGAACATTCATTTATGGAACTCGCAGATAGTCATTGTCACATCAATTTCCCCCAACTCTGGGAAAAGTTCGATTCTGTGCTAGATCTGGCACAGCAGATGGACGTAAAGTACATGTTGTGCGTTGCAGTCAATCTAGAGGAATATCCGCAAATACTGGAACTGAGTGATGCACATGAAAACATCTATCCATCAGTTGGCGTGCATCCTAACGAAACCGAAGGTGAAGATCCAAGTGTCCAGAGGCTGGTTGATCTCGGAATGGATGACAGGGTTGTTGCCATTGGTGAAACCGGATTGGACTACTATCGAAGTTCCGGTGAACTGGAATGGCAACGCGATCGATTTGCACGGCATATTGAAGCCGCACGTATCGTCAAAAAGCCAATTATTGTTCATAGCCGCAATGCACCGGAAGACACAATTTCGATAATGCGGGATAATCAGGCAAGGGAAGCGGGTGGAGTGATGCACTGCTTCACTGGCGATTACGAAATGGCTAAAGCAGCGCTTAATGAGGGATTCTATATTTCGTTTTCAGGGATCGTTACCTTTAAGAATGCTAAGGACTTGGCGGAAGTGGCGAAGAAAATTCCAATGGATAAATTGCTTATAGAAACCGATGCACCATACTTAGCGCCTGTTCCGAAACGCGGTAAAGAGAACCAACCTGCCTATGTGCGACACACGGCAGAATTTTTAGCAGAGTTAAGGGGGGTTAGTCTGGAAAGCCTTGCAGAGAAAACAACCAACAATTTTCTTGATTTGTTTCAGATTCGAAAATTAAATTGAGATTGGTTTTTGTCCTTAACTGATCAATTGTTTCAGATAGGTAGATTGGATTACGCTGCCGTGGAAGTACGTTGATTATTAACCAGCAATTCCTACACTACTTAATTCTGAATACACAAAAATATGATTGACTAATCGCAACCCCCTTTATTGCCATATTCGTTCCAGGAAATCCATCCTTGCGGACAGACAAAACCCCAAGTCCGAACCACAGGTCCGGTAATAAACAGCGTTTTTGCAGTTTCACCATCAGGTAATTCAATCCGATGTTGAAATTGTGGATTGCGAATCGCAATCTTTCCTCGACGAATTTCCCTGGTCGAACCATCGGAGCGATGCTCAATTAAACGACCTTTTAACACACAGCTAATCGAATACCAGGGATGGTCATGAAGGGCGCGATCGTCATCACTTCCCAGAAATCTATGCAGGTAAATATTCAGAAATTTGTTTCTTGGTAGCAAATAGCGTCGAATCAAATAGTCGCTACCATCAAGTCCAGAAATTCTGCGGCAGGACAAGAATCTACCAATTCCATTATTTCTTCCTCGGCCACCAACAACCAACCAAAAAATTAACAAACAGATCGGCAAGAGAAGAATTGTTAAGATCACCAATTGAAATCACCATCAATGTGGACTAACGGAATTCACCCCAACATACCAGCAAAACTTTTTTGCTCAGCCTGGAGCGGTTTAATTACTTACTGAGTGAGCGAAGTCCGAAATATTTTTTACTGCTCTATATTTTACTTTTTGCTGTTCCCATCTTCAGGCACCCAATTATCCTATCCGACACCATCTGACAGAGTAGGGAATAAATCCGTTATGGAACTGGTTGATTCATATGAAATAGGAATGAATACTGCTTCGTATAATGTATATTATGTAATATATTTATTTTCTCCAAATTGATATTTGACAAATCATCGAGTTGGAGAGAACAGGATGAGGCTCCAGTGTCTGGAATGCTGTTGTTGCCATTTCCAGCATTCACGTAGTCCGTTCAATGAAGCGAAATAGATCTACAGTTGTAAATATAGCTACAACAGATCTTTATGCGTTCTTTTTCATCTAATTATTAAGATTGAAACATAACGGCTTCAGTAATTCCCTGTCGAATGAATAATTGTCGACATAATAAAGTTCAGTTTTGAAACCAATCCATGTAGTCATTGCCTCGGTTTTCAAAAAACACTTACCTATAGGACGCTGTCATATAATTGAACTGTCGAATTTTTGCACTAGAATAATTGTTCTATTCCTGTTGTGCTTGCCGAGTAAATCTTTCCATTTGAGGTCTTAATTATGTGGAAAAAAGATAATCCTTCATCGCAACAACCACAGACTGCACCAAGCGTTCCATCACAAGTGGAATCGATGCAGCAATCCATACCCGCGAAAGCTGAAAAGCCAGAAAAAGAAACTCGAAGTGCTGGCTACACAGCCCTTGACAGAACCAGTGCAGTAGCGAGAAGCGAGCTTCCTTCGGTTGAACCGACGATCATTAGCGCTCATACGACGCTGAAGGGAGAAATATCCGGTCAATCAGACATTAAAGTTTACGGTAAGTTTAAGGGTTCAATTGAAGCAAACAAAAACGTTGTTGTAATTGAGGAAACCGGTCACGCCGAAGCTACGCTCAGTGCGAAAAATATCACAATTCATGGGAAACTTGTTGGCAATGCAACGGCTAATGACACATTACATTTGGTTTCGACAGGTAGCGTGGAAGGTGACATTCATGCTGCGAATGTGATTCTCGATAAAGGGTCCACGTTTAATGGTTCTGTAGAAATGTTGAGAGAAAGAAAGACAAAATCTGCTGAAGCATCAGCCTCAACTTCACAACCCAAGCCTTCGAGACCTACTGTACCTAGCCAAGTTGCGAGTAAATAAAGTTCCAATCATTTCATTAGAATTTGGAAATTTGAATGAGGCAGGTTTTCACTGAAACGTGAATCTCATGTGATGAAAGAGGTCATCCATCGGTTGTACGATAGAACTACACTCGATGGATGCTTTTTAACGTACCGATTTCTCAGACTTCCTTACCACCCCAACCGGTGTTGGTTCAAAAGTGTCATTTAACTTATTGAATTTCAATACGCCCCACCGTGTTGGAGACCGAATTCGCTTCAGTTCTGTTGGTATCAAAGTTATTACCGAGTATTTTTCACGAGAATTTGATGATACACTCGGAATTCTGGACTTTGCACCAGCTGACCCAAGTGTTATTAATTATTTTTCTGATTTCAACTACACTTACTTTGCTTCATCTAATCTTCGCTCCACCCTGCTTGCGCTCAATGAGCGTCAAACGCAAGAAAGTGGCAACCGGGCAGCTGATCAGTTCTTGAATGCTCTGCCATCCCTAAAAAACCACAAAGGATCTCAGCATTTAAATTTGATTCTAGTTTGGGATATGTTTAATTACTTGGACAGAAAACACATCATTGACATCATGGCCATGCTAAGTCCGATGTGTAAAAAAGGCGCTTTAGTTTATTCCTTTGTGTGGTTGACAGAAAAAATGCCGAGCATGCCTGGAGAATTTACTCTCGAATTCCCTGATCTCATCGAATATCAATTCAAGACATTTGATACGACACAAACCCTTATTACCACAACGCAGTCAATTGTCAGCTTAATGCCTTGTTTCAGACCTCATCGTATGCTGGCAACGGAGAATGGAATCCTTGAAATCGCTTTGGAATTTTATGAACTGGTCGATCCACCTGACCCCAATATTGTTCCGGCAAATCATCTAACTGGTGTTTTTCGATAGTTGTTCTAACGACTTGTTTGTGCTAATAATTCTATCGAGTCTATTAACGCTTCCGAATAATCCAATCCAGAATGCTCTGCCGCCTTTCGGTTCGCAAAACGTTTTGAACCGGGCAATCGGGCCGATTGCTCTTCGAGGATTTTCTCCACTAAAGTTTCTATCTGCTTAAAGAATTCTGGATTGAATTCAAGTGGATTCATGCAAATTAGAAGTTGACCGACTCGTGGTGGACCACCCTCTCGATCAAAAAACGAAGTCGCCTGAAAGCCAAAGTGACTATTAACAAAAGCGCCGGCTAGTATTTCAACCATCAATGCCAATGCCATCCCTTTTGTTCCCCCTATGGCATTCAGGCTACCTTTCAATACTTCTTCAGGATCTGTGGTAGGTTGGCCCTGTTCATCTATTCCCCAGTCATCTGGAATATCACTCCCCTGCCCTGCGGATTGCACAATTTTTCCTCGCGCTGCGATCGAAAGAGATAGATCCAACACAATTGGATCATGTGATTTCCTAGGACAGGCGAACGCGATAGGATTGGTTCCAAATATTGGTTTTGCGCCCCCAAAAGCATGCATCGCTTTAGGTGTGTTAGCTAGCATAAGCCCAAGAAATCCGCCCTGAGCGAGTTTTTCCACTGGGTGGCCTGCGACTCCACAGTGATGTGATCCGACTATGGCTGCCATGACGATACCTCCGCGCTCTCTACAAGCGGCCAGAAGTTCTTCCGCAGCCAGACTGATAGCTGGATAGGCAAATCCGCCATTTGCATCAATTTCGATACTCTGATGAGATTTGTTTTGAATGAATGGAAGAGCCTTTCCATCCACCTTTCGGCAGCGCATCTGATCAATATAGGAAGGAATTCGCGACAGTCCATGTCCGGTCTGTCCATCAGCATCGGCTAACGCTAGTGCTGAAGCTACACTAGCGGCAACTAGATCATCAGCGCCTTGTGCAACGAGTGCCTTGTGAGCAAGGTGCCGCGCAGACTCAAAGGAAATTCGTACCTTTGAAATCAAACCACTTGTCAGGGACGCAAAATAATCTTTGGAGAAGCGACCTTCCCGTGAATCAATTCTCTAAATGCTTGAGAACCATCAGACAAAGGACGTTCATCAACCCAGTCGAGCGCCCCATATTCATCCTTGGCGATCTTGTGAACAGCAACACGAAAATCCAAAGCAGTATATGTGTAGGTTCCAATGAAGGTAATTTCCGAAAGCGTCATTTTTCTGACATCCATTTCGCCAGAAGCATCACCCAAGCCGATGTGCATGATTGCGCCACCAGGCTTTACAGCACGTATTGACGTTTGACGGGTTAATGAAATTCCGACTGCATCAAACACGGCATCAAAATGGTTGTCCGCAATGTTGTCGGTTGTTGGATTTATTACCTCGCAGACACCGGTAGATTCAATGACTTTAAGTCGCTGTTCATTAGTCTCAGAAAGCATGATGGACTTGCAACCGTAATCACGCAGAATAATCGCACATAGCAAACCAACCGCACCACCACCGATAACGAGTGCATTTCCTTCCGATAAGGGACGCATGGCTATTCGTTCAACAAGTCTTACAGCATGTAGAGATACCGCTGCAGGTTCGGCGAGAGCCAGTTTTACGGAATTTCCGCCGTTGGGAACTTCGACCAGATTATTTGCAGGAATTCCGAACTGCTCGGCAAAAGCACCGGGTCGATTCATACCAATCAATTTGCGGTCCAGACACAAATTTGTCAATCCGTTCAGGCAGTCATCACACTCTCCACAGGTAATCAAGGGATTGACGACAACCTGCTTACCTTTACTGGATCCTTCGATGACGGTGCCACAGACTTCATGCCCTAAAATCAATGGTGGTACTCGTCTGCTGTCATGGCCTAGATACGCATGTAAATCTGAACCGCAGATTCCCACCGCCTCGACTTTAACCAAAGAATCACCCGGAAGCAGAGAAGGAGCCGGTTCAGGGCGAAATTCAATTGTGTTTGGAGCTGTATATACAAGTGCTTTCATAACTCGATCATAATTTACTTGGCAGTAAAGCCGCCATCAACAAACAATACCTGTCCAGTGATGTAATCCGACGCCCTGGAAGCGAAAAACAGGACAGGACCCTGCAAGTCTTCCATTGTACCGTTTCGTCCAATCGCTGTACTGTCTGCCATTTTTTTTGAAACTTCTTCATTTTCAAAAACTGGCGCAGTCAAGGCGGTTTTGAAAAACCCTGGAGCAATCGCATTACACGTAATTCCGAAAGAAGACCAGCTTTCTGCCATCGCCCGAGTCAGCTGGATGACACCCCCTTTTGAGGCGCCGTACGCAATGCCGTTAGGAAAGGCACGAAGTGATTGAAGAGAAGCAATATTGATGATACGTCCCCACCCTGCTCGTTTCATGTCATCAACAAACAGTCTGGAAAAGAAAAATGGAATAGACAGATTCAAACTGATCGTACGATCCCAACTCTCCCAGGAAACGTCATCCGATGACTCTCTAAGGTTAATCCCTGCTGCGTTTATCAAAATTTCAGGAGAACCAAATGGTTCGCAAATCCGATCATGTGAAGCCATTGCTGCTTGACGGTCAAGCAAATCTACGTCAACGGAGTGAACAGATCCACCCGACTGTGTGATGTTGTCGCACTCCTTTTGGAGCAAATCAGCTCTTCGCGCTACAAGTACGACATTGGCTCCCATTCGGGCTAGTGTTTGACTCAATGCAAGACCAATGCCCGAACTTGCGCCGGTTACTACGGCGTTTCTGGATGCTACATCAAAAAGATTCGCACGTGATTCAGGCATTGTGACCGAGTTGGAAGACCTCATCAGGAAAATATTTGTACAGCCGGTCATCTCCAGTGAAAGCGTGTCCTTCCATACCTTCAAGTCGCGAGATTCTTGCAGTAACGGACCCTACACTTCTATTGGCTTCCTCATTCATCCTTTGATAGGTTACTGTCTTGATGAACTTGCCAACACTCAAGCCACCGGTGTATCGAGCTGCACCACTGGTCGGTAAGATGTGATTGGTTCCAGAGCACTTGTCACCGTACGCAACAGTGGTTTGCTCTCCCAGAAACAGTGAACCATAGTTCGACAGGTTGGCAAGCCACCAATCGAGGTCTTCTGCCTGTACTTCAAGATGTTCCGGTGCATATTCATCGCTTAACGTGACTGCTTCTTCTCGCGTGTCAACCACTGCAACTTCACCGAAATCTCTCCAGGCGGCTTCCGCTGCAGAACGATTTGGTTCAGGGAGTCGTTCAATATAGCCAGGAACCAGTTGAATCACACGATGTGCCAATTCACTTGATGTGGTGATCAACCAGGCAGGGGAATCAGGTCCGTGTTCCGCTTGACCAACCAGATCTGATGCGACTATTTTCGGGTCTGCTGTTTGGTCTGCAATTACCAGAATTTCAGTGGGTCCTGCAAACAGATCAATCCCAATCCTGCCAAACAGCAATCGCTTGGCTTCTGCGACAAAACGATTGCCAGGTCCAACTAGAATATCTGCCTCATGGCCAGTAAATAGACCATAGGCTAAAGCTGCTATACCCTGAACACCACCCAAAGCAAGTATTGAGTCGGCTCCGCAAAGGGATGCGGTATAAGCAATCGCCGGATTGACTCCGACACCAGGCTTCGGTGGTGAGCAGGCGATCACATTTTTCACTCCTGCAGTTTTCGCGGTGGTGATGCTCATAATTGCAGATGCTACGTGTGCGTAACGTCCACCAGGCACATAACAACCAGCTGTATTGATAGGAATCAGTCGCTGACCAGCAACCACACCTGGTGCCAGTTCTGTTTCGAATTCAGATAGACTCGCAAGCTGGTGTTCAGCAAATGCTTTCACCCTGCCATGTGCAAATTGAATATCGTTTTTCAGTTCATCACTCAAACTTTCGCCAGCTTGAGCAATATCCTGCTCACTTAGTACAACATCGCCGCTCCAATTGTCGAGCTCCTTGGCGTACTCCAATGCCTTCTGCTCACCGCCTTCTTGAATCGATTCAAGCATCTCTCGAACGATGCGCTGTGTATTTTCAATTGCGTCCTGTGCAACACTTTTTGTAATGGAGTCTTTGATTTTGTCAATTGCCATAATAAGACCTTAATTTGATTCGGCTGCCATGATTTATTGTCACTTAAACAGGGTTATGCACTTCGATATAGTTTTGTCATAACAAACTCTCGATGTCCTAGTGCTTCTGCCGCCGTCAATCGACCATTGCACGTTCTAATGGTCATGTCAATCAACAGGTCTCCAGCTTCATCCATAGTTAATTCTCGACGCAGAATGCCTGAAACATCTAAGTCAACATGCTCACCCATAGTACGAACAGTCCGCGGATTCGCGGTAAGCTTGATAACAGGCTCAATTGGATGTCCAATGATGTTACCTTGCCCGGTCGGAAATACATGAACAACGAATCCAGCAGCCGCTTGGAGAGTGACACATTCCGCTGCGGCTGATGATGTGTCCATAAAATACAGCCCAGGCCCACTCTTGGGTTCCTCGGCAGGCTTAAGAACATCAATGTAAGATGTGTGTTTTCCAATTTTTTGGAGATTGCCTAAGGCCTTCTCCTCAATGGTTGTCAGACCACCTTCAATGTTCCCCTTGGTCGGCTGGCTTTCAGACAGATCGTTGGTTTTGTGCGGTTCAATGACCTCATCCATATATGCTTTCCAAGTTGCATAGAACTTTTCACCGATTTCAGGCGTTACAGCACGATCTTTACACAAAAGTTCCGCACCCGTCAGTTCAGATGTCTCACCAAAACAGTTGGTAGCGCCCAAGGGGTCTAATTTATCGACCAGATTACCGACAGTTGGATTCGCACCGATTCCAGATGTTGTGTCAGACTCGCCGCACTTATGAGAAATCCAGAGGTCTTCGATTCCGCAAGGTTCGCGTCTAATTTCAGAGGCCCAATGCAGATATTCTTTAGCGGTTCTTGATGCTGCAGCGATAGTAGCTATATCGCCCTGCTGTTCAATTGAAAATCCGGTCACTGGTTTGCCGGTTCTCGCAATACCGTCAACAACGCGCTTTGTCCAGCCAGGCTCAATACCAATGACAACGCATGCGGCGACATTTGGATTGCTACCGGTACCGATTAAGGTACGAAAATGCAACTCTAAATCTTCGCCAAACTGTAGACGTCCGTAGTGATGTGGTAATGCCAGTGTTCCTTTTATGTTGTTGGCGACGGCTTCGCTTGCTGCGTTGGACAAATCATCCAATGGCAGAATGATGACGTGGTTGCGAATGCCTACGCGTCCATTTTCTCTTCTGTATCCGAATATTTGTTTTGACTGAGTCATTACCATTTTTCCGTTTTTGTATTGTGAACATGTACATGACCGCCTTTTGAAATTGATGCGACAGTGCGACCGATTGGAAAGCCATACTTGATGACTTTATCGCCATCGGCCAGATCAGTCAGTGCAATCTTGTGACCAAGCGGAATATCGTCTATCGCATCGACGGTAACCGTTTCATTTGTATCAATCACCCAGCCTGTCAATGTTTGTCTTGCAGTTGATTTTTCGACAACGATGACTCCAACCGAGTCGACATCGTCATGGACCAAAAAGTCAGGTGGAGAATTAGGTTCTTTCTTGTTCGTCATATCAAATCTTTAATAGAGGTTGTTAAACTAAAATTAATTTATCAAGCTAGGAAGAAAAGTCAGTGTCCCTTTCCAAATCGTTCATGACATTGGCTATATAGGGTTTGTTTTGCTGAATTTCTTCAAATTGGAGGCCCAACAGTTCATGAGGAAACACAATCCACTTGTCTGTTGCATTGACATAGTAATCAGGGATTCGGTCCGTGCGATTCTTTTCTGGCTTGAACCAAGCTGCAGCCACACGGATTTGATCAGGTGTATTTCTTCTTGCACGTCTGCGAATCTCGGAAATCAGTACGTCAATTGTCAGTCCTGTGTCGAAAATATCGTCAACGATCAGAAGAGAATCTTCTTTGTTAATATTATCAATTAGGTATCCGATTTCGTGAATCCGAATTTTGCCCTTTCGCTTGTCAATTCCTTCGTAGAATGATGTTCGAATTGCGATGTGGTCGGTTTGAACACCATAGTATGCGAGAAGTTCTTGTATGGTGATTCCGACAGGTGTGCCACCTCGCCACAACGCGACCAGCCAATTCGGTCGAAAGCCACTTTTCAGGACACTGGCTGCAAGCTTGCAGGAATCTTCAAACAGTGCTTCAGCCGTTACATAAGTCTTATCTAATTTTTCTGTAGGATTCGCCATTCAATTCGTTCAATAATAAGAAAAAGGAACCTATTGTCAATGACGTTCCAATGACATCAGATCCCCTATTTCGTTGATCGCTTGCTGTTCATATAATGATACATTCAAACCCGACCTTCTCGGGAGACATCTTATCTCTCGATAAAAACTTCCCTTTCTACTCCCGCTGACTTTCGGAGGCACGGATACATGAGAATTTGCGTGTTTTTAGGTTCCAAAAAAGGTGTTCGGCCAGAGTATGCTGATGCTGCAATTAAATTTGGAGAGTGTCTTGCTAGAGACAACATCGGCTTGGTATATGGTGGTGCATCGATTGGACTCATGGGAGAAGTTGCACGCGCCACTATTGAGGCAGGCGGCGAAGTCATTGGCGTCATTCCTCATCGTATCGCTGAACTCGAAATTGCGGCGGAATTTATCTCAGATCTTCGTTATGTTGATACACTCGAAGAACGTGAAAATTTAATGTTTGAATTGTCAGACGGCTTTATTGCAATTCCGGGCGGAGTCGGAACCTTGGAAGAGTTGTTCACCGCACTCACTTGGAACATTTTGAGATATCACAACAAGCCCATTGGTCTTTTGAATACTTGTGGATACTACGACAAGTTAATCGAACTGCTGAATTTTCAGAGCAAGGAAGGGTTCGTACCAGTAAACTGGATAGACTCCCTGATTATTGAAGAAGATGTTGAGGCACTCATTCGTTCAGTTTGTGCTGCAAGCACATCCTATCAGCATGTAGGCGTATTTTCCGGTTGAATCAGTCTATATGGTCGCGTTGAGTGGCGGAGACAATTCGCTTATTCAGATCGTTTTGAATCGAAATTCAGCTTGACGATGGAACGGAATAGCGAAACGCCTTGCCGCCCAGTCGTAGTTAATGAAGCGTCACCTGGAGTTCGTCGAACATACATTCGGCTGGAGTAAGCAGTGGATGGGCCAGAACGCATTCCTGACGTGTCGACTCGACAACGTCCGCGGGGAGTTCAGTATTACTGCTTTGGCCTATAACCTGCGATTGACAATCAAACTTGTGGGAATTCCCGCAATGATCGCCGTAGTATCTGTCTGGACCCCTGCTTCACCCACTTCCCGGAGCCGAAATCAGGCCAAATACTACCGTCAGGCTGGCATAACAGTCCCTCATTAGACTAACGACCCGATAGCACGGTACTACCGACGCGACTACGCCAACGCCAACGTATTCTCGCCTCAGTATTGCAGGACGAGAGGCGTACAAATTCAAGTTTTGATACGCTCTGCTACCTTTTTTGGACTTTCAGCTAACAATCTGTCCATGATTGCGGGAGAATTTGCCAGGAAACTCCGTATTTATCTTTAACCCAGCCAAACTGCTCTGCTTCCGGCACTGCTGATAGTTTATCCTGGTAATAATCTATTTCTTCTTGGTCTTTGCAACTTATCATCAATGAAATCGCTTCATTGAATTTGAAGTCATGCATGCGCGTGCTTCCGTCCATTGCTGCAAACCACTGGTCTTCGAGCTTGAAGTCGGTAAACATAATCGAACCTTCTTTATTTGGTTCTGAACCGATAGGATAACGGCTAATTGCACCACGCTGTGTGTTTTCGAAAACAGAGAGATAAAACTCTGTTGCTTCTTCAGCTTTGTCACACGTGTCTGTTACAAAAATGAAGGAAGGGATGATACGCGGACGATCTTCTCCTTCTGGATCAGTGTAAATTAACTGCCACGAAAATCCGTATTTGTCTTGAATCCAACCGTAGCGTTCGCTAAATGGGTATGTGTTTAGGGGCATGAGTACTTTGCCACCTTCAGATAACTTAACCCAAATCTCATCGATCCGCTTTCGCGCATTTGCATCATATTTCGGATCAAAGTTGACTATGAATGAGATCGACGGATTTGGCGTAAATTGTGGTCCCGCACTAATTGCCTGAAATTCATAGTTCATGAGTTCAAAGCTAACAACGTCGCAATCACCTGTTGGTGTGTCTTTGATTTGCGAGATGAATGTTGTTTTGGAATCGGGAAATATAGAAGTGTAAAATTCGGCAGCTGCAACTGCTTCTTTGTCGAACCATAGATATGGGATGATTTTCTGACTCATATTTTTATTTTAAAGATTTACAAACTGATGAACCAAACGCTTCCACAATATTGTCCATAGTGTTCAAGGTTTGATTTTGCTTACCGTTCTCAAAATTGCTGATGTACGACCGATCTAAATCCAACACTCGATAACTGCCGAATAACAAAAAGTTCAGAATTACTTTCGCTGTACCAAGAAAGGCAAGTAAAAGTGCCCGCTACTCTATGTGCCAGAGGAGGCGTTAACTCGACAGTTATCATCCAAAATGCAAAAAGTATTTTTACGTGTGGATTGGGCGGAATAATTACTTGCTGTGGCAGAAGTGGACAAAGGGAAATTCGCCCAATCCGTCTCTGCTTTTGCCGGGGAATCAAGAGAGAAAATCAAGCTCCAGTGATTTCTTGACGGCCATTTGGAGCGGGAAGTTGAGCGAGAAGTGTATCGAGAAAAGAAAGCAAAACTCCTTTCAGAAAAGAAATCGCTGGAAGGGCAAATTGCAAAACGTGAGCTATAGCAGAATGATTGGCTCGAACCTTCGCCTCGACGCGCGTAAAGCGTGCACAAACCCCTTGCCTCCGTACTCTTTCGTGCTTCGTGCAAAAGGAAAATTCGGGAAAATCCCGGAAAGTCGTATTTTGGTGCCCGGGGCCGGACTCGAACCGGCACGGGATTACTCCCGAGGGATTTTAAGTCCCTTGCGTCTGCCAATTTCGCCACCCGGGCTTCGGACACAAGTTCTCAGACAATAGTTGATAATTGGAGGCCGGGGTCGGATTCGAACCGGCGTAGACGGCTTTGCAGGCCGCTGCATAACCCCTCTGCCACCCGGCCACGGATTGGCGATAAATCTGACTCTGTTTTTCTTCGTCTCTGGTAAATTGAAGAAAAATGGAGCGGGAAACGAGGTTCGAACTCGCGACCTCAACCTTGGCAAGGTTGCGCTCTACCAGCTGAGCTATTCCCGCTTTGAACTAACAACTCAAAAATTTTATCGCAGAAACATTTGCAATTAATGTCAAAGTGAAAGTTACTGCAAATTTTACTCGGATTCAACTGTCGCTTCTGTCCGCTAATGCCGGCCAGGCGATTCTAAGATAAATAATCATTGACCAGACGGTCATGGCCGTTGCGATGTATAGCAGGATTTCACCAATAACCAGAGTTGGGTAGTCAGCTACGGGCAGTGCATAAAGCAGCAAAATAATCGCCGCCATCTGGGCAAACGTCTTGATTTTCGCCAGTATATTTGAAGTAATGCTTGCCCGATTGCCAGTTTCCGCCATCCACTCACGTAGTCCCGCCACACTGACCTCGCGCCCTACTATGATCAAGACTGCTATGATAAATGCGGGTTTCGACAATACGCTGCTGGTAATGAAGTCGTCCGACACCAGTAAAACCAGTGCTGTGCAGACGATTAGTTTGTCTGCTACCGGATCCAGAAACGCACCAAACGCTGATTCTACACCCATTCTTCTCGCAAGATAACCATCAAGCCAGTCAGTAATCGCTGCAGCAAGAAAGATGGCTGTTGCAAACCAGCCATAATTGGGCTGTAACAAGTAAACAACCACGAATATGGGGATCATGGCAATACGCGCCAAAGTCAGGAGATTGGGTATTGTTAAAGGCACGTCTTAAGTTTTATCCGTGTAGCTCAAAGTATATTTTTTCAGCTAGCGATGTACTAATACCGGGTACTTGACTGATATCTTCGGTACTTGCACGGTGCAATCCCTGCATGCCGCCGAACTGTTTCAGTAAAGCAGATCGACGACGTGGACCCACACCAGGAATCCCCTCAAGAGTCGATTGTCTTCTTGCTTTGTCTCTTCTTCCACGGTGACCGCTTATGGCAAATCGATGCGCCTCATCTCGAATGTGTTGCAAGAACAGTTTCGCATCAGACTGCATTTTAATGGGTGATTTGGAATTGACTCCCCAATACTGTTCGTTCCCTGATTTTCTACCTTTGCCCTTAGATATCGCCAGTAAACAGACATTGGCAACTTGTAATTCATCCATGACTTCCAGGGCAGCGCTTAACTGACCTTTTCCACCATCAATCAGAACGATGTCAGGAAGTTTACCATTACCGTCTTTAACTTTTCGAAGACGGCGGGTCAAGGCTTGCTGAATCGCTGCATAGTCGTCAGCAGCACCAACATCAGCGATGTTCAGAGTGCGGTATTCCGACTTGACTGGCCCGTTGCTGTCGAATACCACACACGAAGCCACTGTCTTTTCACCGGCAAGATGACTAATGTCAAAACATTCGATTCGCTCTGGAATGTCATCCAATTTTAAACTTTCGACAAGCGAAACCATACGTTGTTGCATGGCGTCATGTTGATTCTGGCGCTGGTAAATTGCGTTGAGTGCGTTGTTTCTGGCCAATTCGATCAAATTCAATTTCTTGCCCCGAACCGGATTTCGGATCCTGACTTTTTTACCGGTTTGTTCTCGAAGAACATTTTCAATAATTTCGGTATCTTTAATCGGGTGATTGATGAGTACCGTTGAAGGAACTTCCCTCTCCAGATAGTACCGTGGAATAAATTCCCCCAACACTTCGCTTAAATCCATTTCTACTTTAATGTTAGGGAACAAGGTCTTGTAATCAATATTCCTTCCACTTCTGAATATCACCAACTGAACACATAAAATTCCGTTCGAGTACACCGCTGCGATCACATCGAAATCTGTCGTGCCACCCTCGACAGATTGAATTTCCCGAAGTCTTTGAATGGCACTGATTCTGTCCCGGTAGTTGGCAGCCTGCTCGAACTCGAGACTTGATGCGGCATCCTCCATTTTTTTCATTAGCGACTGATTAAGGTCCTGACTTTTTCCTGTCAGAAAATAGACAACCTGTTCAACATCTTCCATATAAGCTTCGCGATCGATCAATCCCACACACGGTGCAGTACATCGATCAATTTGATATTGAAGACAGGGGCGCGAGCGATGCTGAAAAAAGGAGTCTCTACACTGTCGAATTGGGAAGACTTTCTGGATTTGCGATAATGTATCACGAACTGCCGATGCACTGCTGAATGGCCCAAAATAACGGCCTGGTTCTTTCCTGTTTCCTCGATAAAAACTTAGCTTGGGAAACTCATGCTCGTGATGTAGCCTGATGTATGGATAGCTTTTATCGTCCTTTAAATTGATGTTGTAAAAAGGTTTGTTTTCTTTTATGAGGTTGTTTTCCAGAAGCAAAGCCTCTGTTTCTGATTTTGTGATAATTGTTTCAATGGATTCAACCTGTTGCATCACAGTATGAATGCGATGCGAAAGTCCGGACGGGCGAAAGTAGGAACGTAAACGACTACGCAGATTCCTAGCCTTACCGA
Source organism: Gammaproteobacteria bacterium (assembly GCA_022823405.1). Taxonomy (GTDB): domain Bacteria; phylum Pseudomonadota; class Gammaproteobacteria; order Arenicellales; family JAJDZL01; genus JAJDZL01. Next base: position 8,801 of record JAJDXD010000166.1, on the reverse strand, counting down.
TGTAAAGAGGAGTGCCATCTGCATTTTTCATGATGTACACCCCACTGGAGGTCGGAAAACCTCTCAGGTAGTCCCGAATACTGAAATTCTCCCCTCCAAGCACTGTATCTATCCAACAGATTTTTTCAAACCACCTAATCCTGTATATTAGGTGATTCACCGATTGACACTGCAGTCAATTAAACCACTCAATAGGATTGTTGAACAATGAAAATTTCTGCATTTGAAGCGAAAGTTGGAAATCTGATCGAACTTGATGGTTCGCTTTGGAAAATTCTCAGAAAGTCTCACGTGAAGCCTGGAAAAGGTGGTGCTTTCGTGCAACTTGAAATCAAGGATGTATCTGCTGGAACCAAACGAAATGATCGCTTTAGGTCGGAGGATAAGTTAGAAAAAGCGCATGTTGATTTCAGGAAAATGCAGTTTCTCTACAGTGATGGTGATATTTACACGTTTATGGATATCGAAAATTATGAGCAGATAGAGTTGACAACGGAAGACTTGAGCGATCAAATTGACTACTTGATTCCAGATCTTGAGGTTCAGATCAATCTTTATAACGGAGCGCCGATTGGTGTTGAATTACCAGAAAGTGTAATTCTGGAAATTATTGAGACAGACGCTGCAATCAAAGGCCAGACAGCCGCGGGAGGAAGTAAGCCGGCCACCCTTTCGACTGGTCTTCGAGTCAATGTACCAACATTTCTCAATGCTGGAGATTCCGTAAGGGTCAATACTGACTCAGGCGCATATATTGAACGTGCGAATTGACAGTCAACCGTAGCAATGTTTGAAATTGTTTTTGATGTATTAGTTCAACTATGACAGACAATTAACTGATGGAGAATAACATTAATTCGAGAAATTGAGTTATCTTCAAAGGCCAGACATCAGTTCAAAGAAGTATTCTTTAATCCGTTCAATTTCGCCAGAATTCTGCCCTTCTTCCGGACGCAGGTAATCCAACTGCCAGCCCGGTACTTTCCAGAGTGCTCTGTTTTGGAGCAAGGCATCTATTGCTTTATCAGTTTCAACACTGCTTTGACAGATTAAGACAAAATCACATCCACTCATTAATGCCGTCATCACTCGCGTTTCCATATCCCCGGCTTCAGCAGCGCCACTCATTGATAAATCATCACTAAAAACAGGTCCATAAAACGCCAAAATTTCCCGTAGCACATGTTCCAGCCAGAATGACGAATAAGTTGGAATGGCTGTTGTCACTTCTTTATAGAGTACGTGTGCCGTCATTACCGCTGACAGGCGCTCCCCCAGTCGTCGGTAAGGGATCAGGTCACAATTCAGGAGCTGCTCAATGGTTCGGCTATCTTCCGGAACTTCGATGTGAGAATCTGCAGTCACTCCACCATGCCCTGGGAAATGCTTTCCGACTGCCTTCATGCCTGCCTTTTGCATGCCGCGTGTCCAGGAGTCGGCGAGAATTGCGACAGAATTAGGGTCGCTGTGAAATGAACGGTCCCCGATGACATCAGAATCAACTGTAGCAACGTCCAATACCGGTGAAAAACTGATGTCAACATCAAGAACTCTAAGTTCGCTTGCCATCAGATAACCTGCTATCTCAGCGGCATCATAACCCCGATCGATCTCCCTGTCATAGAGTGCACCAAACAATTGCTGCGGCGGAATCTCAGTCACACCATTCTTCAGTCTTTGCACTCGGCCACCCTCCTGATCGATGGCAATGATTAGGGAGGGCGTTCTGAGTTCGTGAATTTCTTTGCTGAGATGACCAACCTGTTCCGCAGATTCACAGTTGTTGGCAAAGAGTACCACACCACCGACGGCTTCGCTTTGGAGCCGTTCGCGATCTTCAGAATTAAGTTCGACGCCCGAGATCGATGTGAAAATCGGGCCGAGTGTCGAATTTGAACCTTCAGTCACTTGTCCTTCCCTTCGGTGATGTAAACCAAAGTACCAGGTTCGACCTGATCAAACAGTTCGATCACGTCTCGATTGCGCATTTTGATGCAGCCAGCCGAGCCTTCGACTCCCATGGGATCATCATCCGGACAACCGTGAATGTAGATGAATCGCTTCATGGTATCGACATTTCCATGTCTATTTTTCCCCGGTTCAAGACCACTCAACCACATGATTCGTGTCAGTATCCAGTCATCGCGTTCTGGATACTGCTGCTTCATTTCTGGAGTGTAGATCTCCCCTGTTGTCCGTCGTCCGCGAAATATTGAATTTTCCGGCTCGCCTTTTCCGATTTTCGCTTGAATCTTGTGCCAGCCTCGAGGTGTACAGAAACTGTTTTCAATCTCTCCAGGCCCGTTGCGAGCTGTCGAGACCGAAGTATCCATGACTACACGACCGTTGTCATCAACTGCAGTCAATTTCTGGTCCTTTAAATTGACCTCAATATACATAGATTATTCAGTTATTTCAAAGTTGTTCTTGATGTCATTTATGAGACCTTTTGAAGCATCAGTAATCATGTCAAAAGCCCGTTCAAATCCCTGCGGCCCACCATAGTATGGGTCAGGGATTTCACGTTCTGACCAATTGTCTGTAAAGTCCAAAAATAGTTGGATTCGACAGCGATGGTCCCGTGGTGCCAGCGAAATCAAGTCAGAATAGTTGTGGTGATCCATCGCGATGATGTAGTCAAATTGTTGAAAATCTGAACGACGGACTTGTCGAGCACGCAGATTTTTGAGATCAATTCCGCGACTGGCTGCGACTCTGATCGCTCGTGAATCTGGAGGGTCGCCTGAATGGTAATTTGCGGTTCCAGCAGAATCAATCCTGACTTCTAGCTGCAAATCGGAATTTTCTACGCAATGCCGAAAGACGCCTTCTGCACTGGGCGAACGACAAATATTACCCAGGCAGACAAATAGTACGCCTACTTCTCGGTGATCTGACATGATGGTGCCGTGTATTCCCTTTTTAATGTGCTGTTTCGAGGAGGCTGCAAACCAAATCCAAATCGTCTTGAGTGTCAACTCCTATGCCACGATAATTTTCATCAATGTGTACAGCGATAGTATCACCATGATAGAGAGCGCGGAGCTGCTCAAGACCTTCCGCTTTTTCCAGTGGGCAAACATCTCGACTGGCATGTTTGTGAACCAGGTAGTCAACGGTGTATGCATAAATTCCGATGTGATGCAATCCCATATGAGCGTTTACCTGGCTTGTATTAGTGCAATACGGAATGACGCTTCGAGAAAAATAAAGTGCTCGATTATGACGATCGATGATGCATTTGACGCGGTTGGGATCTTTTCCATGTATATCAAGATTCATCGGAACTGCTGCGGTTCCGATTACAGCCTGTGAGTCGGTTTGCAAAACAGCCGCCACCTGATCAATGAGTTCTCCGGGCATCAGTGGTTCGTCGCCCTGAACGTTAACGATCATTCGCCCACCGGGTAATTGCATCTTTTGAACGGCCTCTGCTATACGGTCAGTACCTGAGGCGTGGTTCTTCGATGTGGCTATCACTGTCGCTGATGTTGTAAGCCTCACGTTGTCTGCAATTCGCTCGTCGTCCACCGCCACGATAACCTGATCAGCGGAACTCGACATTGCGCACTCCACGACGCGCTGGATCATTGTTTTTCCGCAAATATCAGCAAGTAATTTGGCAGGAAAGCGAGCCGATTCAAATCGAGCAGGAATAACCACATCGAAAGGCAGTTTCGGGGTCATAAATTAGATCTCACAATCGCGGAAACTCTATCGGAAAATGCATTCTGAAATGCAGTCTCGGGAATGGCTTCAAGTTTCACACACCACCAGTTTGGAGATGCAAATTGAGCGCATTTCACTGCATCTTTTTCGGTCATTAATACAATATCATCCGTCAACATCATCGCAGACAAATCCTCTCTAGCGAAATCATAATGATCCGGAAATGAATAATTCTTGGATTGAATGTTCCGCTCAGCCAGCAACTTAAAGAAACGCTTCGGATTTCGAATGCCGGCAATGGCTGAAACAGTTTCGCCGGTAAATGATTCAAGCGAACGCGTCTTCGAATTGTTCAATAGGTTCACTGCTTCAGTCAGTTTGCATTCCATCGAATATTCATTCGTCTGTCCTGTACCGTTGACGAGCTTCAGGTCGACGCCATGCGCATGTCTTGAACTTTCTCGCAGCGGTCCTGCAGGCAAGCAGAACCCATTACCAAAACGTTCTTCTCCATCAATCAGCATGATTTTTAAATCTGATTCGATCGATAGGTGTTGCAAGCCATCATCGCTAATGAAAATATCGCAGTCCTTTTCCTTGATCAGCAAACGAATGGCATCAGACCTTTGCCTGGCAACTGCAACTGGTACATTGGTACGTCGCCAAATGACAAGAGGTTCATCTCCGGCAATATCTGGAGTACTGTCTTCTCCGACCAGGTGAGTCTCAGTGACCCGTCTACCATAACCTCGACTGATCACTCCGGGGGAGTATCCTGAATTTTTCAGATGTTCGACGGCCCATATGGTCAATGGTGTTTTACCGGTCCCGCCGACTGTCAGATTACCAATGACGATGATTGGGAATTGAAAGTGTTCGACTGCAAACAATCCACATGAATATCCGAATCTTCGAATCTCAACGATGGTACTGTACAGCAAACTGAGTGGCCAAAATCCAAGTGCGGTAAGATTACGGTCTTTCCAGACCTGTCGGAAAAAATCGTCTGACTTCACATGTTATCCGACGGCAACTTGACGGTTTGCGACAGCGGCCCGTCTCTCTGGCACCTGATCGTATTCGACTGTATCGGAACCGTTGTAGACGAGAAAGTGCCGGCCCTTGGCCCTGGCAATCATCGTCACACGTAAATCCTGCGCCAATTCGAGACCCATATAAGTAATACCAGAACGAGATAAAAGAATGGGAATCCCCATGTGAGCCACCTTCATCACAATTTCCGAAGTCAAGCGACCCGTTGTATAAAAAATTTTCCCTTCTCCAGATGTGCCATCCATCCACATCTGACCAGCAATTGTGTCTGCTGCGTTATGTCGGCCGACATCTTCAACAAAAATTTCGATGTTGGTGTCTTCACAAAGCGCACAGCCGTGCACTGCACCTGCCTGTTTGTAAATCTCGTTGAACTTTGCGATATTGGAGAGCAGGCCGTAAAGGGTTGATTGCCTGATGAAAGCTTTGGGTAGAGGATTTTCGTAAATCTTATCCAGCGTACAACTGAATACGGTTCCTTGCCCGCAACCAGTCGTCACGGTCCGTTTGGACAGTTTGTTTTCCCAATCGATGATGCCCTCACCTGCGTGAGTTTCAACAAATGCTGTTTCCCGGTCCCAATCAACTTTAATGGACTTGATGTCATAAACGCTTTCCACTAGTCGTTGATTTCGCAGGTAGCCGAGTGCCAATAACTCAGGGTAAGTACCCAGCGTCATCAGCGTAACTACCTCTCGATCATCCACTTTGATTGTTAGCGGAAACTCTCCCGCCACTCGCATGTCGCGCTTGGTGCCGAATTCATCGATTGCTTCTACCGGATGGGTGGGTCGCAGTCCGGCTGATGACAGTAACGGCTCAAGTGTAGATGTCATGTTTACCGCTCATTTGGTATGCAGGAAAATAATTGACTGAATGAGTTGTATTATATTGAGTTTGATTAAACTCGCTTCAAGTGCAGAATATGATTCAGTCGGAAATACCGGAATTCAAGGTTGCGGTAGTCCTGGAGAAGCAGGAAAAACGAGTAAAGTCGTGGATTAGTTACGAGTGGGAAGTCGCTGCGATTCTCTCCGATAAAGAAGGACCTGATTCTCTGGAGGGACCAATCACGATTCGCGAATCCACGCAAACCTCCCAGTATTTGTGGAAAGGTCTGAAGATTAAATTGTACGTTGATGCAGCTGAGGGTTACTGGTATAACCTGCTGTCAGATGTACCATTTGCTTTTATTGTTTGTGAACTTGACGCAGTGGATGATGATGCGGTACCGATTCCCCATTTGGTAACTATTTCTCAGGATGAGGCAGGTGCCCATTTGGAAACCGACAGTCTGGTTCTGTCAGGTCCTTTGCCAGCAGATATTCGAGATTCAGCCGAACAGTTTGTTGTCAACAACTACATTCCTCAAGTAAAGAAAAAGCGTAAACGCCGCGACTGGTATAAAGAATCACTAAGAAACCAACCACCTTCCACTAACTGACTTGTAAGGCGTCCGCAAATTGGGAATGTAACAGAAACTAGACAATCATCAACTATGTTGATACATAAACTCAATACCTAATCATTTATTTTCATGTCAGAATCATTGCTTCATCGCTGGTCTAAACAAAAAGCCGAAAAACCAGAGGAAGAGTTGCCATCGACTGAAATTCAAGATCAGGAAACCGAGACTGATACTGAATCAGAAACTGAAGCAACCACCTCCGCAGATATTGAACAGACTGAACAGGAAGAAAAAGCGCCAATTGAATTGCCACCAATTGAATCACTTAGCGAAGATAGTGATTATTCCTTGTTTATGTCGCCGGAGGTTGATGAAAAATTAAAAAAGCTAGCCCTTCGCAAGCTGTTCAAATCACCCTTTTTCAATGTCGTTGACGGACTCAATGACTATGATGACGACTTCACTACCTTTGAACTGCTTGGCGACATCGTTACTTCGGATATGAAATTTCATGAAGAACGAAAGAAAGCAGAGGAAGCATTGAAAAAGCAACAGGCAGCCGAGTCAGGGGAAGTCTCAGAACCAATTGAATCAGAAGCGCTTGGCAGCGAGCAAACAGAGGCAGAGGAACCCTCTGGTACAAACGACGAAGTTCTTCCTTCAGATGATGATATTGTTGCCAAAGACGTTCAGGACCCTGAACAGGAATCGAAATCAGACGAACCCGTCGCCTAGTACAAGCGTTCTTTAATTCCGCTCATGAATCTATCCGAATTTTTGTTAGCTCTTCCTGCTGAGACCCAAGACGGCAAGGCTCGCAGTCAAGCCATCAACTCAGTTGAAGTTGAGGTTTCCCCAACATCGATTGTTGGCTACACATCGACAGGACGCGTGCTGATAGTTGGCCCTGCAAAAGATATTGTTAAAGCTCAGACAAGTCTGTCCGAATCAGGTGTTAGGAGTCACACCCTTACCACGAGTAAAAGAACGGATGATGAGGAAGAGTCGTTCGAATATCCGATCAATTTTTATGCGGAAAAGTACGAATTATCCGGTTACCTAGGCGCCTTTCAGGCGATTTCCATAACGGGTGAACGACGCATGAATCTCGGCGTGTATGCGGGGCATGAATCCGGACACTTCGATATGGTGATGGAGTTTTCAGACAAACCAACCATTTCAGCTCAAATCTCACCACCAGGTTACTATTGGGTTGGCAACGATGCCGGCCGAAAATCTCAAATCAAGAATTCATTAAGTGAGATTCCCGAAATGATCGGGAGTTTCGACAAGCCTAAGTTTTTCAATTACGACCCCGAAATTTGCGCACACAGTCGTAGCGGTATCGTAGCCTGCACTCGATGTATCGATGCCTGCCCAACTGATGCAATTGTACCCGCGACCGACATGATCGAAGTGAACCCCCACCTGTGCCAGGGTGGCGGGTCTTGTGCAGCCGCGTGTCCCACTGGTGCAATTACCTATGCTTATCCGCCATCAAACAATCTCGAAGAAATTCTGAAGCAGTTACTTCAATTTTACAGAGAGTCTGGCGGTACGAGTCCAACACTTGTTTTCTACGATAAAGCCAATGGCATGACACTGCTTGACAGACACAGCAATCTCATGAAAGAGAACTTTTTACCTGTCGAAGTTGAAGAGATCGGATCGCTGGGTTTAGACATTTGCCTGAGCGCATTGGCTTATGGCGCTTCGAGCATTAAGGTGCTGGTTACGAGTGAAACGCCCAATTCTATGCGACGGGAACTATCCGAGCAGTTCGAAATTCTGCATATGCTCGTGCAAAGTCTCGGCCAATCTGAGCCAGTCATTGAACTTCTGGAAGAACCTTTTTCTGTTGAACAGCTAAATGCAGACACCACAGCACTGTTCCAGGTTCCGCCTGCATCGTTTGCACCGGCGGGTATCAAACGAACCGACATTCGGACCGCGATTGAGCACTTGTACGATCATGCACCCCGGCAGCCGAAGACAGCTGTCATGCCTTCACACTCACCGTTCGGCGAAATCAATGTTGATACGAATACCTGCACATTGTGTATGGGGTGCGTGTCAGTTTGCCCAGCATCTGCTCTGGAAGCAGGTGGAGATACACCCAAGTTGAGTTTTATAGAGCACAATTGTGTTCAGTGCGGCCTCTGCCAAACTGCATGCCCGGAAAGCTCTATTTCGCTAAACCCGAGATATCTGTTCAATACCGATGAGCGCATGCGGTCTCGCATGCTGAATGAAGATGCTCCTTTTCATTGCATCATGTGCGGCAAGCCATTTGCAACCAGTGCCATGCTCAATACGATGAAAGAAAAGCTCAAAGGTCATTCAATGTTTGTAAAGAATGAAGATGCGATGAAACGCCTGGAAATGTGTGAAGACTGCCGCGTGAAAGATATGTTTGCAGCCGAAGGCGGATTCCCTCGTAATGAGCTCTAAACGATTGGGTTCTCTGCTACGGTATATTCGAGGTAAATCAGTTTTTGACATTCGATTCAGTTGAGAAATTAATTTGGTTGGGTGTGCGTCAGATTTGTGGCAAATTTTACAAATTGCTGGTTCTGTCGTACCAAAAATCGTCAAATCGGTTACTGATTACGCTTGCTCGAAGTGCGGCTATCTTGTTCGCCCCTGCCTTGGTCCAGTGCATGCCGCCGCG